>JAIFWG010000010.1 GCA_019662005.1 Candidatus Parcubacteria bacterium | reverse complement strand
AACTACCAAATAGTGGGCACCTACAGAAATGTTAGCCGCTCTTTATTACTGCAAGAAACGCCATAATGAAAAGGTCCGAAGCCAAACAACGTATAGAAAAACTTCGGGAACTCATAAATCATCACCGCTATCAGTACCATGTACTGGATAAGCAAGAGATCTCTGAAGAAGCTCTAGACTCCTTGAAGAAGGAGCTTTTTGACTTAGAACAAGAGTTCCCGGATTTGGTTACCCCTGATTCGCCAACCCAAAGAATCGGGGGCGAACCACAAAAAGAATTTGTTAAGGTCCAGCATCTGGATCCTCATTACAAAGAAGTGCGAATGAACTCACTAAATGATGCCTTCTCTGAAACTGATGTCCATGAATGGCTTGAACGTTTAGAAAGAAAAATCGGCTATAGTGTTTCAGAGTTTTATTGCGATCTTAAAATGGATGGGCTTGCCATTGAACTGGTATATGAAAATGGATCTTTAGTTCAAGCCTCAACTAGAGGCGATGGATTAATTGGCGAAGATGTAACCCAAAACATAAAAACAATAGAAGCCATTCCTTTACAAATAAAGAATGGCAAAATCCCCGACCGACTAGTGGTGAGAGGAGAAGTTTTTTTAACTAAAAAAGAGTTTGGAAGAATTAATACAGACCAAGAAAAGCGGGGAGATAAGATTTATGCCAATCCTAGAAATCTCGTAGCAGGAACAGTCCGACAACTAGATTCTAAAATTACCGCAAGGCGAAAATTGTCTTTTTATGCATACTCCAATATAGATACTAGAAAAGGATTTGAAACTCACAAAAAGGAATTAGATTATCTAAAAGAATTAGGCATTCCAACAAACCCACATGGCGAGGTTGTGGATTTAAACGGTATTTTTAATTTTCATAAAAGGTGGGCCAAAGATAGAGAGAAGCTTGATTATGAAATTGATGGAATCGTTATATTAACAAATAAAATCGAAGACTATAATAAAGGTGGCGTTGTTGGTAAGGCGCCCCGAGGTGGTTTGGCTTATAAATTTTCGCCCCGTGAAGCCGAGACAATCGTTGAAGACATTATCCCAAGCGTTGGAAGAACTGGCACAATCACTCCAATTGCTATGTTGAGGCCGGTGCAAATCAGCGGAGTAACCGTTTCTCGGGCTTCACTTCACAATCTAGACGAAATCAAAAGACTTGGCCTAAAAATAGGCGACACGGTGATTGTAGCTCGGGCCGGCGATGTAATTCCCGACGTAAAAAAGGTTCTACCAGAACTTCGCACCGGAAAAGAGAAAGATTTTCACATGCCAAAGAAGTGTCCTGTTTGCTCAGAACCAGTTCAGCAACTGGAGGGACAAGTAGCATATCGTTGCACTAATCCAGATTGTCCAGCAAAGAAACGAGAAGCAATCTATCACTTTATTTCTCGCCGAGCTCTAAATATTGACGGGCTGGGCCCAAAAACAATAGATCAACTAATGGATAGCGGCCTCATTCAAGATGCGGCAGATTTGTTTACGCTCAAGATCGAAGATTTATTAAACGTAGAACGCTTTGCTGAGAAATCCGCCCAAAATACTGTCGATTCCATTAAATCTCGTATGACGATTAGTTTAGATCGTTTTATATATGGCCTTGGTATAGAACATGTAGGAGAAGAAACTGCAGTTACATTAGCCAAACACTTTAGAAAATTTGAAGCAGTCAAAAAGGCGTCGTTTGAAGAACTTCAAAAAATTGAGGATATTGGACCAATTGTTGCTCAAAGTATATTTGATTGGTTTCAAAAACCCTATAATCAGAAGCTCCTGAATAAATTCATCAAAGTAGGATTTAATATAGAAGAAGATAAGACAACCAGAAAGTCTCAAAAACTAGCCGGAAAAACATTTGTATTAACAGGCACCATGGATTCATTAAGCCGAGATCAAGCAAAAGAGAGAATTAGAGAACTTGGCGGCGATGTTTCATCTTCCGTGTCAAAAGAAACAGATTATGTTGTAGCCGGTGCCGAACCAGGCTCTAAATATGATAAGGCGCAGAAACTGGGCGTGACTGTTATTGACGAAAAAGAGTTCTTAAGTATGATAGAATAACTTTATGCTGACAGATACAGAACTAGACCACATAGCAAAATTAGCAAGAATCGAACTTAAAGACGAAGAAAGAGAGAAGCTCAAAAAAGAGCTGTCTTCAATTTTAGATTATGTGGCCAAACTCAACGAAGCTGATACTTCTTTTATTGAACCCCTTCAACAAATAACCGGACTAATAAATTCCACCCGAGAAGATGTTAACAGAAACGAATTTCCAGCAAATGAAGAATTAAAAGCCAAGCTCATCGACCAAGCGCCGCAACACGAGGATCGTTTGGTTAAAGTTAAAGCAGTCTTGGCTCATAAATAATGTTTCCAAACACGATTAAAAAAATCAGAGAAGGATTACAAAGCAAAGAGTTTACTGCCTCTGAGATTTTTGCACACTACCAGCAAAAAATTTCCAAGGAAGATGGGAAGATTCACGCCTACCTCCGAACATTTGATTTTGTTGAACCAGCCGAAGGGGAATTATCCGGAATTCCATGTGCGCTAAAAGATAACATGCTTGTTGATGGCACAGTTGCTACAGCCGGTTCCAAGATTCTAGAAAATTATGTTTCCGCGTACGATTCCACTGCGGCAAAAAGGCTCAAGGAAGCAGGCGCGCTTATATTAGGAAAAACTAATTTAGACGAATTTGCGATGGGCACCTCAACCGAGAATTCCGCTTATGGACCCACCAAAAATCCTCTTGATCTCACCCGAATTCCAGGGGGATCATCGGGCGGCTCCGCTGCCGCAGTCGCTGCTGATATGGCCGTCTTTGCTTTGGGCTCTGATACTGGCGGCTCTATTCGCCAGCCAGCAAGTATGTGCGGCATTGTTGGACTCAAACCTACCCATGGTCGCGTATCTCGTCATGGCCTTATGGCTATGGCCTCTTCCTTTGATCAGATCGGTCCCCTAACCAAAACTGTTGAAGATGCGGCTTTGGTTTTAAATGTAATTGCCGGCCAAGATGTATTTGATTCAACTACCGTACCGCGGCCAGTTCCTGATTTTACCGAACTGCTTAACAAATCAATCAAGGAGTTTAAAGTCGGGGTGCCAAAAGAATTTTTTGGTAAAGGGTTAGCGCCAGAAGTAGAGGAGCGAGTAAAAGCCGGCATTAAGGTGCTTGAATCAATGGGAGCAAAGATTGAAGAGATCTCATTGCCTAATTTTGATTATTCTTTGGCAGCTTATTATGTAGCAGTCCCAAGTGAAATTTCGGCCAACCTCTCACGTTTTGATGGGATACGTTATGGGTACTCTGATCCAACTGCAAAAAATCTTCTTGAAACTTATACCAAATCACGAGGTGCTGGTTTTGGCGCAGAGCCAAAGCGCCGAATAATGATTGGCGCCTACGCACTTTCTTCGGGTTACTATGATGCTTACTATCTAAAGGCTCAGAAAGTAAGAGCTTTGATCAAAAAAGATTTTGAAGATGC
Organism: Candidatus Parcubacteria bacterium; assembly: GCA_019662005.1. GTDB lineage: Bacteria > Patescibacteriota > Minisyncoccia > 2-02-FULL-40-12 > GWA2-44-9 > JAIFWG01. Next base: position 11,505 of record JAIFWG010000010.1, on the reverse strand, counting down.
ATTTAAAAAAGTTGATGTGATTGTTGGACCAACAGCTCCCAATACTGCATTTAAAATTGGTGAAAAAGCGTCAGATCCGTTAGCATTATATCTGGAAGACATCTACACTGTGCCCGTTAACCTGGCCGGCTTACCAGGAATTTCTATTCCATGCGGCAAAGGATCACAATCCAATATGCCAGTTGGACTGCAGATCATAGGTAACTATTTTGATGAATCACGATTGCTTCAAGTTGCTCACCAACTTGAACAAGCGCTTTAAATTTGAATCTACTCGGACTACTTATAGAAAACGTATTAATTTCTTTATATCAGGTCGTTCAGATCGTGACTACTTTTCCTATGGGAGATTATTCTCTTGCCCAAAGCGTTACAACGTTTGATGATTATTCAGAAGCCTCACAACTAGCTTCATATCTAAAGATCATCGCTTTCGTAGTTACGATCATTGCTGGCTTTGTCTTAATCCGAATGTGGATGAAACTAGAAGCAATGCGCAAAAAGGCACAACCTCAACCTCAAATAGGCGTAGAAGCCTTGCCACAAACCGGACCGAAGGAATCAAAGTGGCAAGATATAATGCGGCATGTGGAATCAATTACTGAAGCTGAATGGAAATTTGCAGTAATCGAAGCTGACCAACTAGTAGACGAAGTTCTTAAATCTCGATTTCCTGGGGACACTATGGGCGAACGAATGATGAATATCGATAAGACTAGTCTCCTTAGCATTGACGGGCTCTGGGAAGCTCACAAGGTCCGTAACCGATTAGCTCACGACTCAAATTACTTCTTAAGACATGCCGAAGCTTTCAGGGCGATCAAACTCTACGAAGCTACTCTCAAAGAACTTGGAGTTATAAATTAAAAGAACCCACATTAGTGGGTTCTGTATTTTCGTTTCTTTGCAATATTCGCATTTGAGTAGCGTTTATCCAGAGTAACCTCGTTAATTATCTTGACTTGGGGCGGCAGGTCCACTTTATCATTTTCATTGATAAGTTCGACCTCCATAAGCATCAATTGATTGCAGCCGCGTGGCGTTAAATCATATCTAGTTGGAGTTTGAAATACATCTAACTCGAAGCGTTGATGATTCCAAACAAAACATAGACGTTCTTTGCGGATGATCTCGTGCTCCTCGCTTGCTTCTGTCCGCAACGCGTGATCAAACTCATCTCGGGTAATAATTTTTTCGACTTCAACTCTTTTATTGCCTCCGAGTTCTTTTTTAGAGGTCCGATAGTAGATAGAAGAATTATTTCGTCTCCATTCTCTGACCCTATCTTCATTTTCTAAGTAAACCTGCAATATATTTACGGTGTGATAAGGAAGAAAGTCATTCCAACGAGGAACAGTGACAAGATACTTATTTTCGATCTCTATCGGAATTGGTATGCCTAGGGTAGCGCACACTGATTGATAAGTTCGAAAAAGCTTTTTTTCAAAATCAGTCCCATTGTCAATAATTTGCAGATGAGGATGATCAGACCAGGCATGAAGTATTTTTGCATCTAACGCTCTGGCTAGTTCTTTGGATTCCTTACGTTCATCATCATTGGTGTAAAAGCTATCTGCACCATCTGCAGCAGTAACCAGATGTCTTACGGCCTGATAACGATGGAAGATATCAGCATCAGTAAAATGGCATCCCCTCATCGCCAAAAGAGTTCCTTCCTTGTCATAAGCAAAGCCATCTTTTAATCCGCGATCACAAAGAATTAAAATCTTTTCAGCTGAGTGAGAGAGCGCTGCTTCATTGGCTATTTCTTCTTGGTTAACGATTGTTTTAAAAACAAGATACTGAAATTCTTGACCAGTGAGTTCCCAAGGGGCAATGCCATTGCTAATCAGCAACCGCGCTGCTTCCGGAACGATAATAACTTTGTAACCATGTTCAGTGAATTGCCTAGAGAGGTAAGCTAGTGCAGATGATTTGCCAGAACAAGGCCCGCCGGTCAGAACAATCATCGATACTTGTTTTTCACTCATTGTTAAAGATGTATGAATAATCTATCAAATTAAAAGTGAAAATCAAAACGACTCCGATATTATCGGAGTCGTTTTGATCATTTGTGGACCGTACCGGACTTGAACCGGTGACCTCTTCTATGCCATAGAAGCGCTCTACCAGCTGAGCTAACGGCCCGTTTGTAATTGAAATAATACTGAAAAAATGATAATATATCAAGGTTAATAAGGAACTCTTCTTGCCCCCGTAGTTCAATGGATAGAACAGTCCCGTCCTAAGGGATAGATGTAAGTTCGATTCTTACTGGGGGCACAACGAGCCCTAAGCTATAGTGAGGATTCCAAACGAAGTAAAACAAGTTATCACAAAGCTCAACGAAAAGGGTTTTGAGGCATATATCGTAGGCGGATGCGTACGTGATTTGTTATTGGGCAAAGAACCCAAAGATTGGGACATAACCACTAATGCCAAACCTGAACAGATCCAAGAACTGTTTTCCGAAAGCTTCTATGAAAATAATTTTGGGACAGTCACAATCCAAACCGGATCAGAGGAGTCATCTCTAAAAGAAGTTCAGATTACTCCATATCGTACCGAGGCTAAATACACCGACAAACGACACCCGGACGAGATCCAGTTTGCAGAAAAGCTAGATGAGGACCTTTCTCGTCGTGACTTTACAATCAATGCAATTGCAATTGATTCAAAGGGCGAAATAATCGACCTCTTTAATGGTCAGAAGGACCTCAAGGCAAAATTAATCCGAACTGTTGGCAATCCTTACGAACGCTTTAACGAAGATGCTCTGCGACTCTTGCGCGCAGTTCGTTTAGCAACGGTGTTAAACTTTAAAATTGAGTCTACAACCCAAGAAGCAGTCAAAGAAAATTCAGAATTGCTTAGAGCAATCTCAAAAGAAAGGATTCGAGATGAATTTATAAAAATCATCGAAGCCGATCGGGCTTATGAAGGCATCTTGATGCTACAAGAGTTGGGATTGCTCAAATACATTGTCCCTGAACTCGAAGAGGGAGTCGGAGTTGAACAAAATCTCCACCACATCTATACAGTCTGGGAACATAACACCCGGGCACTCAAATACACAGCTGAACAAGAATATCCGCTTCATGTGCGACTAGCTTCGCTCTTTCATGATATTGGCAAACCGCGAACCAAACGAGGCGAAGGTAAATACTCAACTTTCTATGGCCACGAGGTTGTTGGTGCTCGCATGGTTGCTGAAATCATGAACCGACTTAAGTTTCCAAACGAAATTGGCGAGACCGTAACTAAACTTGTTCGCTATCATATGTTTTTCTATAACCCCGAAGAAGTTACCGAGTCTTCGGTTCGTCGTCTTATGGTAAACGTCGGCAAAGAAAATATGGAAGACTTGCTTAAAGTACGAGAAGCAGATCGTATTGGTTCAGGCCGGCCAAAAGCGGTGCCTTACAAACTGCGCCATATGAAATATATCATCGACAAAGTTTCTCATGATCCAATCTCCGTAAAAATGCTCAAAGTAAACGGCGAAGATGTTATGAAAGAGCTTACCTCTGGTCCTGGACCTAAAGTGGGATTGGTTTTAAACTCTCTTTTAGCCGAAGTACTAGATGATCCCAATAAAAACACAAAAGAACATTTGATCCAGCGTATTCACGAGCTCGATAAACAATCTCCGGAAGAATTAAAAAAGGCTCTTGAACGGATAGATCAAGCCGTGGAAGAAGAAGAAAAAGAGCGAATGAAAAAATATTATGTCTAAAAAGATCGATATAAAAAGATTCGACAAGTCATTACCGCTTCCAGAATACAAAACCAAAGGTGCGGCTGGTTTTGATTTAGCTGCAAGAGAAGACGTGACAATAAAACCAGGACAGATTGTAGCGATCTCTCTTAATGTTGCGATTGCAATCCCAAAAGGTTATTTTATGGTCCAAGCCGCCCGAAGTTCTACACACAAGCTTGGCCTAATGGCCGCTAACGGTATTGGTATCATAGATAGCGATTACGCAGGCGACGAAGATGAATATAAATTCTTGGCCTATAATTTTACTAAGAAAACCATAAAGATCGAAAAGGGGACACGTATTGCTCAAGGGATTTTGTTAAAGTGTGAGCAAGCGGCCTGGAAAGAAGTTACAAAAATGAAAGCTAAAACTCGCGGGGGTATCGGCAGCACTGGGCATAAATAACTTCGGGATGTAGTGTAACGGTAACACGCACGATTCGGGTTCGTGAGACTCCGGGTTCAAATCCCGGCATCCCGACATCAATGGAAAACCCACATTTAGACCGCTGGCATTATTTAGATTATAGAGACGGAAAGCATGATAAAAACTACATCGAGTGGAAGTATTTTAACTTTATTCAAAAAGATTTAGCCGGATATGTTGTTTACTATATTTTAGACCCAGAAAAAAGGACTCGTTTGGGTGGTGGCAGATTATTGTGGCGAATTTTCAAAGACGGCAAATCTTTTGGCGGGTTGCAGCAAATCCCAATGGATCAAATTCAATGTGATTCTATTTCAGCAAATATAACCATGAACGGTTCAGCCATTTCCGAAAAAAGTCCCTACGAATATGGGATCTCTGGCGCAATAGAAAACTTTGCCTGGAACCTAGACTACAAACAAGCCACCCCAACTATTGATTCGTTTCATAACGTAAACTCGGGTATGATGCGCTGGGAAAACGTAAACTGGTTAGTGAAGATGCCAAAAGCCCGTGTCTCAGGAGAGATCAAAATCAACAACGAAACTATTGCCATTAACGCCTTGGGCTACACCGATACTAACTGGGGAGAGATCGCTCCATTCTTCTCTCGCTACGAATGGGGACAGTTCAATGACGAGGATTTTTCATTTACTTTTGGTTTGCTCTATGGAATCAAAAATATTAAAAACTCTTACTTCTATTTTACTGTCGACAACAAGCTAATTAAGGTAGAAGGTGCGAATTGGAAAGTAGAACACACCGCTTGGACCACTCCGAGCAAAGGAGAGATTAAAATCCCCAGCCAGAGCAATTTCACCATCACTAATGGCGAGTATGTTATAAAACTATCCTCTCGTTTGGTTCAATACGATATTTTAGGTATAAAAATATATTGGTTCCTGCCAAAGTCGATTGTTTCTGAACAATTGGTGAGTTATAGTGGCACAATTGAAAAGAATGGAGTAGTAATAAAGCAGTTTGAAGGTACTGGATTCCAAGAATGGTCTACAAAGACTTGGAAACCAATATCTTTAATATTTTAGTAATGGGCCTGTCGTAAAGTGGTATTATACGGCATTCGCATTGCCGGGTCGCGAGTTCGATTCTCGCCAGGTCCACCATGAAAATAAAATTTTCAAAAATTGGATTTTTAATTGGCTTACTTTTGTGGTTATACGATTTTGATTTCTTTTTGAATGCGGGTGGGCCTTCTACGAAAATCTCAGATCCAATAAATAAGTTCCTTCATACAACAAACCTAGGGTTTCCACTAATAATATTTATTCCATTGCTTGTCTTAATTGTTTTAGGATTTCTCTTTGGAAAAATTATTGATGCCATCAAAAATTCATAAATTGTGGTACAATAAGAAACAATTAATTTAATAATAAAAACATGAATCCAGTTGTACATTTTGAAATTCCTGCCGATGATGTCGAGCGGGCCAAGAAATTCTATGCCGATAACTTCGGCTGGGGGATGGAACAGATGGGATCAGAGTACGGAAATTATATTATCTGCAGAACAGCAGAAGTTGATCCAAAAACTCGTATGCCTAGAGAGCCGGGCCGAATCAACGGCGGTTTGATGAAGCGAGGAACCGTTAAGACTCCAGTAATTGTGATCGCAGTCGAAAACACCGACGCCAGTGTCGAAAAGGTTAAAAACTCTGGCGGCAAGCTAATTGGCGAAATTCTAGATATTCCAAACGTAGGCCGTTATGCCTATGTCGAAGATAGCGAAGGCAACGTAATAGGTATCATGCAGCCAATGATGCCTCAGATGTAGATAAACGCCGCCCTAGGGCGGCGTTTATGCTATAATAAGGGCGCCATGAACGATCATATCCTTAAAGGATTAAATGAGAAGCAAGTTGAGGCCGTCAAAACTGTTGACGGTCCTGTTTTAGTTATCTCTGGCCCAGGCTCAGGCAAAACTCGCTGCTTAACACACCGGGTAGCTTTTTTGATCTCATCTGGCTTAAACCCAGTCCATGTTTTAGCAATTACATTTACCAATAAGGCGGCAAACGAAATGAAAGAACGAATCTCGGCCTTACTTTCAAGTCCAGATGATTTTGAGCAGCCAGCCATGCCGACCATCGGCACTTTTCACTCTATTTGCGTAAGAATTCTAAGAAAAGAAATTCCTGTCCTGGGTTATAAATCTAATTTTAATATTCTCGATACAGACGAACAACTCACATTCATAAAGCGAGCAATGGCTGAATTAGAACTGGATACAAAGCGTTACAACCCACGAGCTATGCTCAATAAAATCTCAAAGCTTAAAACAGATTTAATAAGCCCGGAGCAGTATCATCCAAACGATTTTATGGAAAAGCTGGTTAGCAGAATCTATACACTCTATCAGGCTGAATTAAAAAAGTTGAACCTGTTAGATTTTGACGATCTAATCACTTTTACAGTGAAGATTTTTAAAACTAAGCCCGAGATTTTAGAAAAATACCAAGCTCGCTGGAAATATATTCTCGTTGATGAATATCAAGACACCAGCCATGACCAATATCAGTTAATTAAGCTTTTGGCGCAAAGATATAAAAACTTATTCGTGATTGGAGACGATGCTCAATCTATTTATGCTTTCCGCGAAGCTGATATTAGAAATATTTTAAATTTCCAGAAAGACTACCCTGAAGCCAAAGTCATAATGCTTGAACAAAACTATCGTTCAACTCAAACGATTTTAACCGCGGCTCAAAGCATAATTTCAAAAAATAAAAATCAGTTCCCCAAAACTCTTTGGACCGAAAACCAAGAAGGCCAAAAGATCTTAGTTAAAGAAACGCTTAACGAGCGAACCGAAGCCAGCTTTATCGTTCAACAGATTGTGGAACAAATGAAAGCAGGTAAAAATTTACATGATTTTACGATCCTATATCGAACCCATGCTCAATCTCGGGCAGTTGAAGAAGCCTTGGTATCTCATGGCTTCCCGTATCAAATAGTAGGTGGCATTAAATTCTATGAACGAAAAGAAATTAAAGATGTTTTAGCCTATTTGAAATTAATCCATAACCCCCAAGACATATTGAGCTTCGAGAGAATATTTAACGTTCCAACCAGAGGAATAGGAGAAGCAACATATGAGAAGATCATCGCAACAGGAGAATCAAACTTAATTGAAGCAGTAGCTGCCTTTGGTAAGACTCAAAGCAAGTCAAAAAAGACTGACTCTCTTGGGAATTTTTATACGCTATTGAAAGATATCGAAACTACGGCCAATCAGGAAAACCTTACCTCAACAATCGGTTATATAATTGATCGCATTGAATATGAGCAATATTTAAAGTCGCTAAGCACCTCAAAAGGCAGTACAAGTTATGAGAACGTAGAGGAGCGCATGGAAAACTTAAAAGAATTACTCACCGTAGCTAGAAAATATAATAGCGTCGAGCCTGCAGAAGGCCGCCAACAGTTTTTAGAAGAAATTTCTTTAATCCAGGGAACAGATACAGCCGAAGGACCATCAAGAATAACCTTAATGACTATCCACTCGTCTAAAGGTTTAGAGTTTCCGGTTGTATTTATTGTCGGCATGGAAGAAGGATTATTTCCTCATGCCCGAACTGTTTTTGCACCTCACGAGATGGAAGAAGAGCGCCGCCTATGTTACGTTGCGATCACAAGAGCCAAGGAGCAGTTAGTTATTACTCATGCCAAGTACCGAAACATCTTCGGAGTAACCGAAGTAAATCTCGCATCTCGTTTTATAAGCGAAATACCAAAGGAAATTGTGGATTACCGTTTAGTTAGCAATAATGGTTACGAAGAGGAAACAATAATCTACTAATGTTTAAATTATTCGCAAAAAAATCTTTAGGCCAAAACTTTCTGATCAATCAAGGGATTGTTCAGAAGATTATAGACGCAGCCGAGCTTTCAAAAGAAGATGTTGTGCTTGAAGTTGGGCCGGGGACTGGGATTTTAACCCGCGAGCTTGAAAAGCTTGCGGGAAAGGTCATTGCAGTCGAAAAAGATCGTCGGGCCATCGATCAACTTCGACAAGATTTACCAAATGTCGAAATTATAGAAAAAGATGTTTTAGAATTTACCCCAGAATTGGATTCATACAAAATTGTGGCCAATTTGCCTTATTACATAACATCACACTTTTTACGGATTGCCCTCGAAGACTGGCCCGCCCCAAAGTTAATGATTTTGATGGTTCAAAAAGAAGTAGCCCAAAGGATTATGGCTCAACCGCCAGACATGAACCTGCTTGCACTCTCTGTTCAAATGTATGCCAAGCCAGAAATTATTTCTCACGTCTCTCGTGGAAGTTTCCGGCCAATGCCAAATGTTGATTCATCAGTTATTAAACTAGTTCCACATGCCAATAAGCCTACTTTAAACATCCTGCCTCTAATCAAGGCTGGTTTTGCCGCCAAAAGAAAGATGTTAGTCAACAATCTCTCCACAATTTACCCAAAAGAAGCTATCATAGAGGCATTGATGGCTCTTGGATTGAACGAACAAATAAGGGCCGAAAACTTATCACTAACTCAATGGGAATCCTTAGCCAAACTCTTATTAGCACCCTCTTAGCATTAACCCCGCTTGGAGGCTTAAGTTTACCCGCATCCAGCCCAGAACCAACTCCTGGTGATATATCTTCCTTGGCTTGTCTTGTGCCAAGCAAATTGAGATGCAACAACCAAGAATCTCTTGATGCCACAAAGGCTCGTTTTGCCGATAAAGGAATTTTAGGATCAGAACTAGCCCAAAATGAGATAGCTCTATGCCAAAAAGAGATCAAAGATTATCAGGACGCGATGAACGTCTATAATCTAAACTGTCCAGCACAAATAAAGTCACAAATTAACAGTTACGATCCAGGTAAGTACATCCCTTATCTAGCCTCCTATATTTGCGGATCTCACTTTGGACAATCATCTTACGATAAAAAAAGTGGAATGTGCCAATGTGAAAACGGGTATTTCCTTCAAGATGAGAAATGCCAGTTAGGTACAATTATCTGCCAGAAAAAATATGGAACTGGGGCAATAGCTAAAAATGGAATGTGTATTGTTTTATCAGAAACAACTCCAATTTTAACCAGTTCTATATTCTCCAATTGTTTACCCAAGCATGAGTCCATACCCAACACCGGAGAGTACCCCTGTCTCCAGCTTGAACAAGCCTCAGCCTGATTTTAAACAGGGACCAACCTTGGGTAAAATGTTAAAATTCTTTAAGGTGTTATTTTTCCTATGAAGAAGATCGTAATTGTTATAAGTGGCCTAGCAGTATCCGTCTCAATGCTCTTGAGTCCGTTTTTAGTGCAAGCGATACCATTTGGAGGAAGAATCCAAACCTCGGAATACCGAGTTTGTGAACTCTATATCGGAATAGCAACAATCCCTGTACCTCTTCAGGTAATTCAAGTGGGTCAACCAAAATCTGCCCGGGTTGTATTTATTTATTATCTAGCTTTTTTTGGAACTATTTATCAATGGTATAGAATTTATAATAGTGGGCCATGGGCGCTCGGAACATATATCCCTATTCCGATTCCATGGGTAGATTGTAGTGACCTATATCCCACCAATCTCATCCTAAAAGTAGGTACTTCTCGTGAATAATTTTGATGCTTTAATATCAACACCCCCGCCAATTTTGGCGGGGGTGTTGCATGGTATACTCATTAAAGAGGCAAGGCCTCTGTTTTGCGCATTTCAGCGCATAAATTCATGATAAATAAAATAAAGATTTCTCTTGCTTGTTTGGCAGTGATTGCCAGCTTTTCGGTTTACAAGTTAAGCCTATCTTTGCATTCATTAGCATTGAGGGATTTACGAGCTGCGATCACCACACCATTAGCGCCAGCAGAAAATGATTTTGACCATGATGGACTCAACAATGCTCAAGAAGATTATTGGAACACCGATTTAAATAACCCTGATACTGATAATGATGGATTTAAAGATGGCGAAGAGGTTGCATCTGGCCACGATCCTCGCATTGCGGGTCCAGATGATGTACTAGATTCTGACCGTCACCCTAATCTTACTCAACGATTAGGAAGCTTATTGCTTTCTGGATTCTCTGAAGGCTCTTTGCAATCTGATAATCCCAAATTTGAACAATCTCTAAATGCAATCACTGACGACGCTGTCTTTAAGTCAATGATAAATTCCAGTATCCCAATTGTTGAATTTGAAAAAGTAAGCAATACAACCCAAAACGAAGAAGCCTACAAACTTTTAATGCGAACTTTCTTGCCCGGAATGGCTGACAGGAACTTAAAAAACATTACTCAGTTTATTACTCTCACTTCAGAAATTGATTTTGGTCATGCTTCTGAAAATCCAAAATTCAATCAATTCTTCCAATCAGAGGTCAATGATCTTGATAATCAAGTCTTACAATTATCTCAAATGAAGGTTCCAACAAAATGGGCAAGCGCTCACCAGATTTTAATTGATTCAATTTTAAGCGCTAAGGTAAATTATTCTTCATTTAAAAAGATAGAGAGCGACCCTGTCCAAGCTTCAGTGGCATTTAATAATTTGATAGAAGTTTTTGCTCAAAAAATGCCAACGGCCATTGCCGCCTTTAGCTCACTATTAAAATGAAACGAATCTTCGCCATTTTTTGCTTAATAATTATTCCGAGTACTCTTTTTATCTACCCAAAACAAACAAATGCAGGGGTTTTTGACACAATCTTAAAGGGTGCTGCGTGTGCAGGATCAAAATATGCCGGACAAAAGCTGGCTGACTACTTAACAAGTAAATTTGGAGGAGCACTGGGGGGCACTGTGCCAGTAAATGACGGCACCTTAATTAACAAGTTTACTTACATCGATATTATAAATACCTGCTTAGTCAGGGTTTTGTTTGATAAAACAACCGACAGCATGCTCAAAGTAGTTCGCACTGGAGGTCCTAATGGTGGACCAACTTGGGTTCAAAACTGGAGAAATTTTAGAACCGAAGCTCAATATCGAGGAGAGGATATATTCAGAGCTATGCTTTCGACCACAAACCTTTGTGATTATTTCAATAGTGATCTTCAAAAATCTTTTGGCGTGACTCAAAAACTTTCGATACCATCTCTGAACACTCGAACTGATGATCTTCAATCCTATGGTGCCAGAGCAGGTTGCACTTTACCAAAGGATTTTAAAGTTGATAAATATCAAGAAGATTTTGCCAACAATGGTGGTTGGGATGCCTGGAATAGATTACTGGAAACCCAAAACAATCCCTATGGCTCTAGCCTAAGTGCCCTCGATGAGTTGGACCGACAGCGTTCTCTTGAAGAACAGTCAGCTTTGATTCCCCTCTTCC
>JAIFWG010000009.1 GCA_019662005.1 Candidatus Parcubacteria bacterium | reverse complement strand
GGGAGGAGGATATTGAAAATCTTTTAACGCGTAAAGAAGACGAGCTTGAGAAAAAGGGCAAAGAGATTCAAGCAGACAAAGACCACCTTAAAGCCAAAGCGACAGAGCTGGCAGGTCTAAAAGAAGATATTGATAAAACTCGAGCCAGGCAAATCCAAGAGTTAGAACGCATCTCTGGATTAAATCGAGAGATTGCAAAAACCGAGCTGATTACAAAACTCGAAGAAGAATATAAAGACGATCTATATAAAAGGGTCCGCAAATTAGAATTAGAAAACAAAGACGAGATTGATAAAAAAGCCAGAGAGATTGTTACGCTTGCGGTACAGCGCTATGCCGGATCCCACATTTCCGATGCAATGTCTACCGTAGTGAACCTGCCTTCTGACGAAGTTAAGGGCAAGATTATTGGTAAAGAAGGACGCAACATTAAAGCAATCGAGCGACTTACTGGCGTAGATATTATTATTGATGATACGCCAGAAGCTTTGGTGGTTTCTGGATTTGATCCAGTTCGCAGACAAATTGCCAAATTAGCCATCGATAAGTTAATTGCAGATGGACGCATTCACCCAGCAAAAATTGAGGAAATGGTGGAAAAAGCCAAGAACGAAATTAACGACAAAATTAGAGAAGCTGGCGAAGCAGCACTCTTTGAGACCGGTGTGGGTCCAGTTGACGCAAAACTCACGTATTTATTGGGTCGTTTGGCATTTCGAACCAGTTATGGCCAAAACGTTCTTCTTCATTCTGTTGAAATGACCCATATTGCTGGAATGTTGGCTTCTGAGCTGGGTGCGGACGTCACTATTGCAAAAAAAGGCGCATTATTCCATGATATTGGGAAGGCGGTTGACCATGAGGTTCAGGGAACCCATGTTGAAATAGGCCGAAAGATCCTTCAGAAGTTCGGTATGGACACCCGAGTTGTCCAGGCTATGGAAGCTCATCATGATGAGTATCCATATGCTATTTTAGAAGCCCGTATAGTTCAGGCAGCTGACGCTATATCAGGAGCCCGCCCAGGCGCTCGTAAAGATACAGTTGAGATATACCTCAAGCGCTTAGAAGATCTTGAGCGTATTGCTACCAGTTTTGAAGGCGTCGAAAAGTCTTATGCCATTCAGGCTGGACGTGAGTTGAGAATATTCGTTACCCCAACCCGTATTGATGATTTAGGAGCTATAAAGCTTGCTAAAGATGTGGCCAAGAAAGTCGAGGAAGAAATGAAGTTCCCTGGAGAAATTAAAGTAAATGTAATTCGAGAAACTCGGGCGATAGAGTACGCCAGATAATTATATTAGTAAGGTCGGTTTAAATATTTAACAAGTTTTAAAGTTTCAAGTTTGCGGTAGCTAGATTTCTAGAAACCAAGGATCAGAAACTCTAAACTAAAGAAAAGGAGGTGTCATATGTCAGGAGCAATAAAAAAGAATCAATTAGGTCAGATGTTAGGAGAAAAGTTAGGTGTTACCAAAAAGCAAGGCGCAGAAATGCTTGATGCATTCATCGAAATCGTCACCAATGCGCTTCGAAAAGGCGAAAAGGTTAACATCACTGGATTTGGTATCTTCAAAGTTTCAGATCGAAAAGCACGCGAAGGACGAAATCCTCGAACTGGAGAAACCATCCATATCAAAGCTTCAAAGAAGCCCCGATTTACTCCAGGTAAACTTTTGAAAGAAGCTATCATGTAGTTTTAAATGGCATATCGGATCCGATACATCATTTAAACAAAAAGAGCTGCGTCGCAGCTCTTTTTGTTTAAATAGACAAATCCTATAGGTTTGGTATAGCTTGAATTAGAACATTACCAATGCTTGCATTGAGTCCTAATTCAAAAATAGCCGTTGTCTGTAGAGGGGGACCAGAAAATGGACCCTTTTCAGCCCAAGCCTTCTTAACTGCTTCTAAGGGCCTGGAGAAAGCAAAAATTCCGATCACTGCTATCTATGCAAACTCTGGAGCTGTTCCCACCGCTCTCATTGGTTGTTATGGAGAGATTGAGAAGCTTTGCTCTGTTTGGAGAGATATTCGACCCAGGGATATAGTGGGCGGAGCCAAAGAGTCCAAAGCGTTTATGCGTCATATCAGGCAGGGTATATATAAGTCCAGGGCGATGCTTAGGCTAATAGGCAAAGAATCCGTTTTTTCCGGAGAGTTTCTTGATATTCTCATAAGAAAACATTGTAACTTTAAAAAAGTTTTTGCTCCGTCAGCGATTAAAATCGTTATTCCGGCAGTAGACGAGATCTCCGGCAAACTTCTCCTGTTCACAAATAAAAATCCTAAACATTGGGATGCTATGCCCTTTGCTGCCAGGGGATCTATGGCTTTAACCCCATTTCTTCCGCCTGTGGTTTTGGGTGATTGTGATAAAGCGGGCTTGCTTGAAGACAAAGAAGCTCTGCTATCAGACGGTGCTTTCAAAGCTAATCTGCCTCTGGAACAAGCATTGTATGACTCGTGCAAATTCGACGTGATCATTATTATAGATGTTCATGGTTTAAAGTTAGCCCCGCTAGACTTTAATCAGAGAAATCATTGGGCTACTCATCTTCGCAGGAATATGCACATTCTGATTAATGACCATGATGAAAAAGAGCTTCAGATGTTTGATCGGGTTAACGAAGAGATGAGAGTGTTGGGCCTTTTGCAGGATTTAAAAAAGAAATTGCCGGCAGAAGATAAGCATCACATGGAGGGTATCATCGAACGGATGAAGTCTGGACCTCTTGGACTTGCAGATAAAAAAGTCGTAGAGAGAGTATTTATTTCAGATCATCGATATTCTACGCTATTTAATTTTGCCAGCTTTACTCAAAAAGAAACGATGGATCTTATGATGGCAGGCCACTATGCTGCCCTGAATATGTTAAAAAGTTTAAGGATACCGGTTGATGGTCTTGAACAGCTTCGTCCCGCCGCTTAGGCGGGTTTTACTTTGAAAAAGACAAGAATTATGTTATTATTTTAAAAAATTCAGAAGCGGGTATCGTATAATGGTAGTACGGCAGTTTTCCAAACTGTCGGCCGGGGTTCGATTCCCCGTACCCGCTCAAATGCTAGCATTTGAGCGAGGCTCGCCCAAAGGGCGGCCCGCTCACGCATGTACTATATTTATATTCTTCAGAGTCAAAAGGATAAAAGGACCTACGTTGGTTATACAAAAGACTTTGAAGAAAGATTTAAGAAGCATAGTTCTGGTCAGGTGAGGTCTACAAAGTATCGTAGGCCATTTAAACTTTTACTATTAGAAAAATTTGAGGATATGTCGAAAGCTAAGCGCAGAGAACTTTGGTGGAAAAGTGGCAGAGGTAGAGTGGAACTTAGTAAATTTTTCTAGCCGTCTTAGGTTAATAATCTATTTGACTACCCGCTATTTTGTGGTCTATTAATGTTTATTTAAGGTATTTTTCAGATAAATATCATAATATCTAAATATATTGAAGATAGGCTAAACCGAATGCCATTGGAACGAGACCGTTATTGCAACCAGTGTCAGGGAAATACTGAGCAAGTCTGGGATTCCGCTAGACAGATGTATGTTTGTAAAAAGTGTCTCCAGCCTCAAGTTATAGTACCTAATCCTCGTGAGAAGAATAAGAAAAATGAAGGCTCTATTGAGCGTACGCAACCACCAATTGCAGCATCACCATTTAGATTTAACAGACACATGTCTCCCAACCGCCTTTTCTAGGCGGTTTTGTTTTAGATTTTTTTAATGACCAAAAAGGTATACTTATTTGTAAAAGCTTTGTCAATAGGTTAATATTATGCCATGAGAATTTTAATTGTCGAGGACGAGAAGGATATAGCCAAATTTGTTAAGAATCGCCTAGAAATTGAGCATTTTGCAGTAGATTGGGCTCCAGATGGTGAAAGGGGCCTGTTTTTGGCTAGTACTAATGAATATGACGCGGTGATTCTCGATATTCGTCTTCCTGGCAGGGATGGCATGGATGTTTGCAAAGAGCTGCGAGCAAATGGAAAAAAGTTTCCTATTTTAATATTAAGCGTTAAGGATGACACTGTAACAAAGGTAGAAGCCTTAAATATGGGAGCCGATGATTATTTGACCAAACCTTTTTCTTTTCCTGAATTGTTAGCGCGTGTCCGAGCTCTATTACGCCGACAAACAGAAGTTCTAGCAAGTGAAACTCTTGAGGTAGCAGATCTAAAACTCGATACAATTAAACACGTTGTTACTCGTGCCGGTAAAATGGTAAAACTTAACAGAAAAGAATTTGCGCTATTAGAATACCTTATGCGTAATCCCGGCACAGTTCTTACTCGTAGTATGATTTTGGAGCACGTTTGGGATATGAATGCCGATCCTTTTACCAATACAGTTGATGTGCATATAAGATTTCTGCGGGAGAAGGTAGACTACAACCCAAAACGTAAACTTCTTCACACGGTTCATGGTTATGGCTATAAAATAGAGTAGTTAAATTTATCCACAGATTACCTGTTTTTTTAATGTTTTTTTAACACTTTGATCATGGGCATCCTGATACAATATATCTAGCGCATTAACAATTGGAGTTGAAAATCATTCCATGTGATGATATTCCTGACCCTCCTGATTTGTCAGCTATATACTATCTGCGATCTAAAAATCCAGATCTAGACTATTATAATCGGAGGACGGACAGAAATATTGGTTGGATGACACAGAAAGAACAGGATCAGATTCATCGTAACGTGAAAGTCGGGATCTCTGGTTGCGGCGGCATGGGAGGACTGACTGGCAGTATTCATATACGGCTCGGTGTCGCAGAATTAAGAATTGCAGACCCCGAGCGTTTTGACGATTCAAACATTAATAGGCAAGCCGGTGCTGGACGATATACGACTGGAAAATCTAAAGCCATAGAAACAGCTAGGATGATGAGAAAAATATCTGATGATGTTCCTATTGCAGTAATCCCTCAAGGGATATGCAAAGAAACTGCAGATTATTTTGTCGAAGGATGTAGTCTTATCGCAGATGAGATTGAGTTTTGGGCGGTGGGTGCACGCATACTACTGCATCAAACAGCTCGCCGTTACGGCGTGCCAGTCTTCAATTGCAATACTGTGGGACTTTCTACTCATTTGTTTCTATTTACTCCCACAAGTCAGACGATGGAGGAGCGGCTGGGATTATCTTTGGATGAGGCAATGGATCTTCAAGAAAAGATTCAAAGCAAAAAAGCTTCAAAGTCTGAAGTATCCAGAGTTATGGAAAGCGTTCGGAAGGGTTTAGTTCCTGAATTGCCAGAATACTGCGATATTAATTCGATCATACTAAATCGAGAATTTACTTTACGTCGATTACTAAATGAAGGCAGAGCTTCGATTCTTCCCACCAATCCTCACATGTGTTCGGGTTTTTTGGCCAATCATATGCTGATCTATATATGGCAGAATCTTGTCAGCGACTCTGATATAACAAGGATTATTCCCAGAATTCCGGCAACACCCAAATATCTTTTCTTTGATTCTGCGCATATAGAGCCGATGATCAGGGGAGGGTGATTGTGGACCCCATTGTTATCAGACTGGCCCGAAGCCCAGAAGATTTTTTTCTTGCATCCCAATTTATAGAAAGAAAGGCGCGCAGTCTTTTTAACTGCGCGCCCCTACCTTTACCTCCAGTGCTATTCATCGCGGTAACAAAAAGAGGCGAAGTTGTCGGAACCGTAGGGCTTGATATTGAAAAAGATGAGAATAATTTATTTTCTATGGAGAACTTTTACGAGTTTGATAAGCCTCCACATTTTATAACTTCCAGGGAGCAGTACGTACTTTACGGGCGGTGGATTGTCGAATCACCTTGGGAATATAAGCTCTATCTTTATAGAGCTGTTATCTATGCAGCCACTATCTTCGCCTACGGCAAAGGAAAAAAGTTTGGATACGGAGAGGTAAAAGACTACATTGCAAATCTTATTACAAAGATGGGGATAAATATAACTATAATTGAAAACGCAAAACTGCTTCTTGATAAGATACCTGAAGAGCAAAGAGGGTATTATAAGAGACTTCCTACTCCAAAACCCTTTATTGTTGAACTAGAACAAGTCTTGTTTGCCCTTGAAAAAAACATCAGAGAGGGTACCCAAAAAGGGATCATAGTTTTTAACCCGGAGCCCTAGAGGGCTCTTTTGACATTTTTAATAAAAAGTGGGATAATATTAATATAATGAATGGCCTGGAAATACTGTTAGGGATTGTAATCATAGCCAACGCTCTTATATCTATTTACGTTTTAACCCGTAATTATAAGGGGATTGTTAATCGCTCCTTTTTTATCTTTGGATCTGGGATTACTCTGTGGAGCATAGGCATCTTTGCCATTTTTGTAACTCACGTATTTTTATTTGATAAAGCAATTCTTTACGGCGGTCTTATGATTGTGTGGGGGTTAGGCATACTTGCTTGGACATTTCCTAATCATAACTATTGGCCTAAGAACGGTTGGTTATTTTTTATCCCGCTTGCAGTTGCTGCTTTCTTGATTCCTTTTGGTGTTTTTATTAATGGCCAAGAAATGGGTCCTCATGGGCCAAGTCCAATAAACGGTCCGTGGTTCCCTTTTTATGTTGGAGTTCTTGGAGTCTATATTGCGGCTAGCTTCTTGATCCTGATTTATCGCTATCGTAAGAGCTCGGGTTTGGTACGTCTGCAAATGAGGTATCTATTTACTGGCGCTATTTTATTTGTAGGTATTGGTTTTACAACAAATGCCATCTTGCCTGCCCGCGGTATTTTTAATTTTAATCTTTTAGGCCCAATTAGTTCTGTAATATTTATTGGCTTTACGGCTTACTCTATTGTCAGGCACCAGCTAATGAATATTAGGGTAGTAATTCAGAGAGGTCTAATTTATCTAATTTCAGTTGTCGGTGTCTCTGGAATTTACTTTGTGGTCATATTTTCTTTGGGAAGTATCATACAACGAGGTACCGATATAGCTCATATTATAAGCGGACTGATATCTGCTGTGATAGGCGTTATAGCCTTTCCTTATTTTAAAGAAAGCTTTGAAAGAAGCACTGAAAAGATATTTTTTAAAACTAGCTATAGCTATTTTAATACTCTAAAAGAGTTAAGTCAGGCTCTGTCATCTACTCTCGATTTAAGGGAACTCGACCACAGGATCCGTTATATTATCTCTACTAAACTAAAAGCTAAAATAGTTTTATTGCTGACTAAGCGATCCGATGGATCTTTAAAAATATTTAACGATGAAAATCTTGAAAATCATGATGATCTATTAGATTTAGCTCGCCTCTCTCTTTCTTTTCCTGACGAAATTATTGTTTGCCGGGAGTTGCAATCTTTGCTTCAAGCAGAAGATCCAAAATATGAGCAATACAGCAAACTGTGTTCAATGGCAGATAAGTTAAATATTGGCGTGCTCATACAAATCAAAAGTCAGGACGAAGTGATCGCTCTTATAATGATTGGAAAAAAGATGTCTGATGATGACTTTGTTCAAAAAGATATTGATTTGTTAAGTATATTTTCACACCAAGCTGGCGTAACCTTTAAAAATGCTCAACTCTATGATGAGATTCGTAGGTCTAATATAGAACTCGAAGACCGGATCAAGGAACGGACTGGAGAGCTTCAGCACCTATATCAAGCCCAAACTCGGTTTATGGCTGACATATCCCATGAGTTGCAAACACCGCTCGCTATTATGAAAGGGAATGCAGAGCTGCTTCAGGGTCGAGATAAAATTGTAGAAACTATCCGAGAAACTCTCGATAGTATGTCTCAGCTTGTAAACAATCTTCTTGCAATGGCCAAATTTGAGTTTGGATATAACTTTAAACAAGAAACTGTTTGCCTGGATCACTTGCTTGGTAGGGTGTTTGAAGATTTTGAAGCTCTTGCGCAAGACAGACAGATTAAATTTATTTTAGATATACCCAAGGGTTCATATTGTGTGGTAGGAGACCGCGAGAAGTTAAAAGAATTATTTTTGAATCTTATTAGCAATGGCTTAAAATATACAGGAGCCGGCGGGTCTATTACTCTTTCTCTGGAGCGGACAAAATCTGCTGTTGTGGTTCGCGTAATTGATACTGGAATCGGTATTGCTTCAGAAGACTTGCCTCATGTGTTCGAAAGATTTTATCGCAGTCAAAAAAGCGGTATTACTCGAGGGGTAGGATTGGGTCTAGCGATTTGCAAACAAATTGTAGAAGCTCATCATGGAACTATTGAAGTAAAAAGCATTGAACATCATGGCAGCGAGTTTATTGTATCTCTACCAGTAACTAGCTAGGCTTCCTTTACTCTCGTTCATTTTTAAGGTAAAATTCTAAAATTGCCCCCGTAGCTCAATGGATAGAGCAGGGCTCTTCTAAGGCCTTGATGTGGGTTCGATTCCTGCCGGGGGTACAAGAAGAGATTTAGTGTTAATCGGGATGTAGTGTAACGGTAGCACGAGACGTTTGGGACGTTTTAGTCCGGGTTCAAATCCCGGCATCCCGACAAGTAACTCAAAAACACGCTTCAACGCGTGTTTTTGAGTTGACAAAAGAATAATCAGGTATATGTTCAGGCCAGATCCTTACCATGAAACATTGCCTAGCTATCATATTAATTAGCTCGCTTCAGATTAGCGGCTATGCGACTGGTCCCACAATTCCTCGCGTATCTCCGGAAAATATTCAGAAAATAAGAAACTCAGATCTTACTGTTGCTGGCATTATTCAAGATATCAATTTGGATGAGCGTACAGGAATTCTAGATCTCATGATTAAGGTAAGTTCTAGGATTAAACCATTTAGAACAAATCCAGCCCCCGATGAATACTATGACATCTCTCATGGCATTATTATAGTTAGAACCTCAACGCAAGAATTTCCGTATCAAGAACCGCAATACCCAATTGTTCAGGGTAAAAATTATTTGTGGATTCTTACTTTTAAAAATTCTGGGATCTACGCCATCAGCTATCTTGAAGAAATGAAATTTGATAAAGACGGCAGGATTAAGTTTTTGACCCAGTTGAGAGAAGATCTTCGAACAGCACCGCTTAAATAGCGGTGTTTACATTTACGGCTTATTTTGGTATAATCCAGGTATTATGAAATACAAATCTCTTGCAATCTTGGTAGCGGTTGTCATATTAGTCGGCGCCGTTTGGTTCTTTAAAAATCCGGCCCAAGCTCCTGCACCAGGAAGCTCAACATCTCCTACTCCTACCAGAACTGCTTCTCCTAGTGTTTCTCCTACCAACTCTCCTTCTGTTCCTCGTATCACAATCACGAGTCCTAAGGCTAACGAACAAGTCGATATGCCTATCACAGTAAAAGGCTACGCTCGAGGAGTGTTTGAGAACCAGCTAACTGTTAGAGTAAAAGATGCAACTGGCAAAGTTATTTACGAAACACCTGCAATGACTGATTCCAGCGGCGGGGATTGGGTTGGTAATTATTCAGTTAAATTTTCTTTACCTGCTGGGACTTCTCAGAAGATCACAATCGAAGCTCTTGAGTTTTCAGCAAAAGACGGCACCCCGATCAATGTTGTTAAAGCCCCGGTAACTATAAAGAATATTAGTACAGTAAATCGGTATGTTGCTTTGCAAACCAGTGATGATTGCACTACAGTTAAATTATTTCCACGGCCTACTCTCTATACTAAGGAAGTTATTTTTAGCGCATTGAGCGAACTCTTGCGCGGAGGCACAACCGATGAAGAGAAAGCAGCCGGAGCTTTTAACTCTGTTCCAAAAGGCGGAGCGATTAATAGTATCAGGCAGACAGGAGATACTGTTTATGTTGATTTTAATTTTATCGTTGAGTCAGGCGGGGGATCATGTTCAATGTCGGGACGTAGAGCCCAAATCGATGCTACAGTAAAACAATTCCTTGGAGTTAATAATGTAGTTGTTTCTATAGACGGTCGCACAAAGGATATCTTTCAACCGTAATCTTTTAAACCAAAAACCTGAGGACGTCTCAGGTTTTTGGTTTCCTAAATGGGGGGCTAATGGGAATTGAACCCATGACCGCGCTTCCACAGAGCGCTGTGATAACCGTTTCACCATAGCCCCCATCTCTAAATCTATTATAACCTATTTTCTGTCCCTAATCCAGTAGTTTGACTCAAAACATTTTTTGTTTTATAATTATTCAAATGTCTAAATCTCGTCCTATTATAGCTGGTTTCCTCCTCCTGTTTCTAGGAGTTTTTATTGGAACTGCTTTGCATATCTATTCATATATACCTTCCTTTGATAAAGTTTTGCATTTCACTGGTGGATTGGTAGCCGCTTGGTTTATTACTTCTATTTTATATGGCGATCTATCCAATCTTTCAAAATGGAAAAAGATTTTAATTATTGCAAGCTGCGCATTAACGATAGGTGTGGTTTGGGAGTTTGTAGAATACCTTACAAATGTATTTACTCACAACGGCGCCGTGCACCCTCTCATTCACAAGTACTTGTTTGCTGGTAGTTTACCTGATACCCTAGGGGACTTGGCTGCAGATCTTTTGGGAGGCATCTTGTTTGGACTCATCCAAGAATCATCTGCATCTAGATAATATAAACCATGAACACATCTCTTATTTCTTATATTGAAGAGGCTAAAAGAACCGGTATGTCTAATCGTGATATTGTCCATGCGTTAACAAAAGCTGGTTGGGACATTCATGACTTAGCTACCATTGTTCTTGATCATATTTCTTCTCAAGACCCTTCTAGCTCCGGGCTAATTATAGAAGTCGATAATCTTAAAAAATCTTATGGACCAGTTCAGGCATTAGCTGGAGTGAGTTTGTTTGTTAAGGCAGGCACTGTCACTGCACTTCTTGGACCAAATGGTGCAGGTAAGACTACTCTGATTCGAGTTTTAACCACATTGCTTAAGCCAGACTCTGGAATGGTACGTGTTGCAGGTTTGGATGCAATCAAAGATGATCAGGCTCTTCGGGCTCGAATAGGATTAGCTGGCCAATATGCCGCAATTGATGAAACTCTAACCGGAAGAGAGAATCTTGAACTGGTTGGAAGGTTATATCACTTATCTCCTGAAGTTTCCCGAAAACGAGCAGATGAATTGCTTCATCAGTTTGATTTAGTAGACGCTGGAAATCGTTCCGCAAAAACTTACTCTGGCGGTATGCGCCGACGATTAGACTTAGCAGCCAGTTTAGTTAATAAACCAGCCCTCTTGTTCTTGGATGAACCAACCACTGGCCTTGATCCTCGATCTCGTTTGGCATTATGGCGAATCATAAAAGACTTGGTTGCCGCAGGAACAACTGTTCTTCTTACCACTCAATATTTAGAAGAAGCTGACCAGCTCGCTGACCACGTTATGGTTATTGACCACGGTCGTGTTATTGAGCAAGGCACCACCAAAGAATTAAAAAATAAAGTCGGTGGCGACGTTCTCGAAATCCATTTGGATGATCATCAGCATGTTTATAAAGCCGCGCCACTAATTAAGCATTTAGGAGATAGTGAGCCCCGCATTAACGAAGAAGATGGCACCGTAGCAATCCCAGTAAAGAAAGGTTCTGTTGTCTTAATCGATGCAGTTAGAATTTTAGATGATGCCCAATTAAAAATTAGCGATATTGTTCTTCGCCGACCAACTCTTGATGACGTGTTTTTGTCATTAACTGGCCACCGCGCTGAAGATATAAAATAATGATTTCACAAACCCTTTCCGATATTATAGTAATGACCAAGCGCAATCTCTTGCGCTATATGCGCGTACCTCAATTAGTTGTTTTTTCTACGATCCAACCAATTATGTTTTTGCTCCTTTTTACTTATGTATTTGGCGGAGCAATTCAAGGAGGCACTGGGAGCTATATTAACTATCTGTTGCCCGGTATTATCGTGCAAACTGTATTATTTGGAGCCATGATGACCGGTATTGCTCTCGCAGATGATTTATCAAAAGGTATGATTGATCGTTTTCGATCGCTTCCAATGGCTCGCTCTGCTGTATTAGCCGGCCGAACCATATCTGACTTAGTGAGAAATGTTTTTGTTGTAGTTACAATGACGATAGTCGGAATGCTAATTGGTTTTCGTATTGAGCATGGATTCTTTAATTTTTTGGGAGCGCTGGGCATGACCCTGTTATTCGGCTTTGCCTTCTCCTGGATTTCAGCAACAATTGGATTGATAGTTAAAAATGTTGAGACAGCTCAATCAGCAGGTTTTATTTGGGTGTTTCCATTAGCTTTTGCCAGTTCAATTTTTGTACGAGTTGAAACCATGTCTAAGGGGATTCGTATGTTTGCCGAACATAACCCCATCACTTATGTTGCAAATACCGTCCGAGCACTATCCCTGGGAACACCAGTAGGGAATAACGTCTGGTATGCTCTCGCCTGGATGTTTGGAATCTTTATAGTATTCATACCTCTTGCAGTCAGACATTATCGAAAGATCGCATAAATAATCCGCCCTGCTGGGCGGATGTTAGTCTTCTATTTCGTCGTCTTCCACTTTGATATGCATGCTTTTTAAGAATCTTCTCTCGTGGAGCTTAACCTTAAAAGGTTTTTTGGGTACAGATGAGTTAGAAATCGGAACTTTTTGCAAAGCTACCCCAGGGTTAGCTATTTTGTATCTTTGTATAGCTAGCCTTAAAATTTCTCCGCAATGGTATAACAAGAGCCGATCTTCTCTTTCTACTAATGATAAATTATCTGGGTTGATTTCAGGACCCGGAGCTTCTCTTTGGCATTTAGTTATGATCAGATGCAATTTCTGGATTATTTCGAGAGATAAATCTTTATCACCCGTCTCTTTAATCTGATCTCGCTTGGCTTTGAGAGCTTTCCTTAGATGCGGTCTTAACTCCATATGAGGTACTGTTATTATTAGATCACAAATTATTTCTAACCCTGATTGACCTATTCTATTTTTATGTTACTATAGTCCTACGGTTCTTTTATGACTTATTCATCTCCAGATCACGGCTCATTTACCGTGCTCGTGTATCATAGTCGAGGCCGAGAAAGATTACAAAATCAGGACTTTCAATCTGCTATTACTGCAGCCAGAGGTGCCAAAGACGCCTACGACTTTGAAGGCGACAGCTCTGCTGTTATGGGGATATGGGTATTGACAGGAAAGAGAAACGTCTTCTGGATTCGGCCTACAATTAATGGATTTGTCGAAGACGCTTTAGATATTTCTATCATGAGGCAAGCGCAATCACACCACGCAGTCTA
Organism: Candidatus Parcubacteria bacterium; assembly: GCA_019662005.1. Lineage (GTDB taxonomy): Bacteria > Patescibacteriota > Minisyncoccia > 2-02-FULL-40-12 > GWA2-44-9 > JAIFWG01. Next base: position 396 of record JAIFWG010000009.1, on the reverse strand, counting down.
GTCGCCCTTAGGCGACTTTTTCTTTTGCGATTTTGTTTAGAATCGTCTGGACTTTCTTGAGAGACTCTTCGTCGTGTATTGAAAGAGGGGCGGCTTTAACTTTAATTTTGGCCAGTTTCTTTATGAGTGTATCTATAACTTCTTTTGAAACAAGGTCTGATTTGCTTACAAATACGTATTCTTCTTTGTTGAGCATCTCTTGTTTGTAGTTTTCCATCTCTGAGCGAATAACTTTATAGTCTCCGACAACGTCTTCGGTTTCGCTAGAAATTAGATGAAACAATACTTTTGTTCGTTCGACGTGGCGCAAGAATTTAATTCCTAATCCTTTGCCTTCAGACGCCCCTTCGATAATACCTGGTATGTCAGCGAGAATCAGATCATAATAAACTCCTA
>JAIFWG010000067.1 GCA_019662005.1 Candidatus Parcubacteria bacterium | reverse complement strand
AGGAACTTAAGAAAAACTATCTGACGATGATTGAAAACGCCGCAAAGGGCGAGAATTGGATGTTTCGAAATTTTTATATTCTCCAGGATGGTGTGGAAAAGGACGCGCTAGAAGATGGTAGCTTGTCTTGTGCGGTTTTCGCTTCTTCTATTTTATATTTATTTAACTCTTTACTAGAATTTTTAAAAAAACCACATTGGCTATCATTTACTCACGCTAACGTGGGAAGCACTGTTTCTGATATGCTTAAAAATGGTTGGCAAGAAATCCAAGAATTAAAACCAGGCGCAGTTCTGGTTTGGGAAACACAAGATGGCCATGAGCACATTGGCTTTTGTTTAAACGAATCTGAAGCAATTAGTAACTCTTCGCAGGGAACGGGCCTCCCTTGGAAGCATCACATAACCTATAATGACACTCGTAAGGTAGAGAAAATTTATTGGCACTCAGAACTTGAATAAAAGCCCGGCGTAGCGCCGGGCTTTTACGTACACCTGATTTTTGATATAACTACTCGGTGATCTTTAACATATGAGAGCGATGGAAAGCATGTTTTTCGGAACAACATTCGAAGATTTTTTGCTTCGTCCTCAAAAAAGCGTCAAGGAGTCTCGCAAAGATATTAAACGAGAACTTACAGAGATGCCGCTAACTCGGCAATTAAAAATTAGAGTACCGTTGGTATCTGCTAATATGGGCACCGTTACTGGCGGCCAAATGGCAACAGGTATGGCATTGGAAGGCGGGGTAGGGATATTGCCGCGTAATTGCCCCTTGCAGAAACAACTGGACCAGCTCGGAGTGGTTAAAAGGAAGCATTCCTATATGATCGATAATCCGGCTACCATCAAAGAGACTGCAACTATTGGGGAGGCTCGTCGATCTATAGCCCTAAATAAGGTTAGCGGACTTCTGGTTGTAGACAGAAAGACACCCGACTTGCTTGTGGGAATTTTATCTCATCGAGATATTCCAGAAGAAGCTGACAATGAGTTGGTTTCTAATTTTATGACTCCGCGTCATAAAATTATTTGGGGTGATCCTCATATTTCAATTCAAGAAGCAGAAAAAAAGATGTTTGAGCATAGGGTAGAGAAACTCCCACTATTAGAATTAACTCCTCATCAATGGAGCCTAGAGGAAAGTCCAGCAAGCCAAGAGAGTATTTTAAGAGGGTTAATTACCAAAAGGGATATAAGGTTCCTCAAGAGTCATCCTTATTCTTCTCGGGATTTAAGGGGCAGGTTCTTGGTGGGTGGTGCCGTCGGAGTATCAACCGATCGCTGGGGCCTTGATCCAATAACTAGAATACAAGCCCTGATTGATAATGGTATTGATTTTATCCTCATAGACATCGCTCATGCCCATTGGGAAAACATGGCGAAAGTTGTTGGGGGATTTAGAGAAAAGTATCCAGACTTTCCTCTTATTGTGGGCAACGTAGCAACCTGGGAAGGCGCTCAATTTCTAATGGAACTTGGAGTCGATGCTATTAAAGTGGGCATTGGTCCAGGCAGAGGATGCCGTACTCGTCTTGAAACAGGATTTGGTGTGCCTCAGATGCAGGCAATCAGAGAATGTTATCTAGCGACAAGGGGAAGTATCCCAATTATCGCTGATGGTGGTATCGAACATGACTACCAAATTGCATTTGCCATTTTAGCAGGCGCTTCAACAGCAATGCTTGGAGCTATGGTTGCTGGCACGGACGAATCTCCTGGAGCATTGATTCCAGATCCTATTACGGGCCAGCCCATGAAAGAGTATCGGGGAGAGACATCTCCTCAAGCTCTTCTAGAGGGCATAGATCCCGAGCAAGCAGCTGAAGTTCTGGAGCAAGCCCAATCTCAAGAAGGCCAGCCCCGGCCAGTTCCTTATCGAGGCAGTCTCTCAAAAGTAATAAAAAGAATTCATGACCATCTTTGCTCGGTGGTAAGCTACGCTGGAACAGAGAATCTGTATCAAGCTCATTTAAAAATTAGAGAAACAGCATTCCAATACTTTATTCGCCAGACATCCTCGGCAATTAAAGAATCATTTGTCCGTTAATGCCCGCCTTCAGCGGGCATTTGTTTTGAGGCGGGAGTGACGGGACTCGAACCCGCAACCTCTTCCGTGACAGGGAAGCGCTCTAACCAATTGAGCTACACCCCCAAAATGTAAAAAAATAATAACATGTTTTCCTTAAAAATCAAAGCCAACTGCCCCTGATTATTGACCACTCCAAAAAAATAGGTATAGTACCGACAGTACTCAACAATGGGAGCGTCTTTAAGTTTTCCTGACCTAGATCTGTCTTTTGTTCCAGCAGTTGTGGCTCAAGATCCTCACTGGATTAAATGCATTGAACTCGCTCTTCGTTCTAAAAGTGAAGATCAGCGATATGGGTCACTAATAATTTTAAATAACCATATTATTGGGGAGGGTTGGAACAGGCTTCTTAAAAAGAGCGAACCTTTTCCATTTCCCACATCTTTTTTTCTGCACGCTGAGATAGCGGCGATTGGAGAGGCGATTGGAAGAAATAGCGAAAAAGGAATAGCCGGAGCAACCGTTTATGTTGCTGGCTTCTTTGTAAAATCCAGAAGACCTCTTATCTTAAAACACATAACCAATACTTGTGTTAATTGCACAAAAAAGTATCCAAGATTTAAGCTCAACGCAGCTTTTATTTCTCGCTTTGGCTGGGTTCAGTTTTCAGGCGAGAAGGCGTATCAGAATGCTTTAGATAATCAAAAGCTTCGAAAAGAACAAAAGTTGTCCGCTGGTCAGCTTCGCATGAATATTTCTCTTTAATGGCTCCTGGTGAGCCCTTTTCTTTTGTGTTAAAAATAATTATGCGAGCAGTCTTTCTATTTGTCGTGGGAGCATGGATTATCTCTGCAGCGGGCTTTGGATATTTGATTTCAGTGCATGATCCATTTACGGCTTCGCTTACAATTAAAATTTTAGTTTTATTTTCTAGCCTTATAAATATCTGGTCATTGGTGACTGGAATAGTTCTTTTGGTTTCCAGAAACGAAAAAACAATCCCCGGCGCTTTGCGCCGGGGATTGTTTTTAGCCTGCGGCCTCGTGATAGTAATTCTTCTCAATCATTTTAACGTCTT
>JAIFWG010000008.1 GCA_019662005.1 Candidatus Parcubacteria bacterium | reverse complement strand
TTAGCATATAAATATTAAAAAAGACAACCCATAGAAATATCACGCATAAATTGTTACAGTAATATGAATATAACGTGCAGTATCATAAGATCTGCATATACAATAATGGATACAGTAATTAATTTTTGGGCAGTGCTGTCAGCAGCAATAGCAACTTTTGTTATAGGAGCGCTCTGGTATTCTCCGGCTCTGTTTGCAAAGCCTTGGATGAAAGCAGTCGGAAAGCGGCCAGAAGAGTTAGGTAATCCTACGGCATCTATGTTGGGAATGTTTATTGCTTCATTGATTACGGCGTATATTCTCGCCCATTTTATTCAATACGCAAACGCAACAACCGCACACTTGGGCATGCAAGCTGGATTCTGGGCTTGGCTCGGATTTGTGGCAACCAGCACTCTTGCTGTTTATTTATTTGAGGGCCGCCCAAAGAAACTTTGGTTGATGTTTAATGGCTACCAGTTAATCTCATTTTTAGTAATGGGCGCTATTCTCGCAGTCTGGAGGTAAACTTAATAGGAAAATTAACATCATTATGATAGGATCGAAGCAATATGAATGAATTTACTGCTAAAAAATTAGGAGAGGTACTCGCCTTTGCGAATGTTGGAAAAGAAATCTTTGAGAAAGGCAGAATGGCTTTAGAAGAAGTGTTTACTCGTGATGGAGTTAATAATACATTGCATCAAATAAGTAAGCATGGCGTGGAAATAGAAAACTTAGCTAAGGAGCTGGGCACAAGCGAGATTACCATGCCCAAGTCTCAAAAGACGGGTGATAAGCTTCGAAAAATGATGGAGCTTTATGTTGGAGAAGAATGGGACAACCCAGCTGAACTTTTGGAGTGGTTAGGCTTCTTTGAAGGCGCAGCTATCGTGCATTGGAAGCTGGTTGAAGGCGCAGCCCAAGCATTAGATCATACCGAGTTAAAAGCACTAACCGAAACAGGTGTATCGTTCCATCAGGAGCTTTTAAACAAAGTCTCGCAACTTATAAAAGACTTAGGTGGCAAGAAGGCAATGGCCTAGCCCTTTGCATTTTTAAAGGAATATGTTAGAATAAAACTCGATAAATTGCCTAAACCATTACGAATAAACAACCAGATCCGTGTATTAGAACTGCAAGTTATAGATCAAGAAGGAAAGCAGCTCGGTACTCTTAAAACGGCTGAGGCTCTTGCCTTAGCCAAAGAACAGGACTTAGATCTGGTAGAAGTCGGCCCAAACGTACAGCCGCCGATTGCCAAGATAATGGATTATGGCAAATACATGTACCGCAAGGAGCGCCAAGAAAAGAAATCTGGTGCTCACAAAAAAACGGAGCAGGATCGAAAGACTCTACGCGTCGGATTCAAAACCGGAATCCACGATGTAGAAGTTCGAGTTAGACAAGCTGACGAATTTTTAAAAGAAGGAGATATTGTAAAAGTAGAGCTCACATTGCGAGGGCGAGAAAAAGCTCTAGCCGAAATGGGCCGCAAAAAGTTAGAAAACTTTTTGACTCTATTACACGAACCTTTCACAGTTCAGGAACCAATCAAACGATCGCCATTTGGCTGGATCGTAACAATCAAGAAATAACATGGCCCATACCGGAAAATCACAAAAATCATTATTTAAACGAATTAAGATCAGCTCTGGAGGAATAATCTTAAAACGCCGACCACACCAGAATCATTTTAATTCCAAAGAATCAGGTAATGCTACCCGTGGTAAGCGTGGAGACAAACATGCCCCTCACGAGCTAGTTGATAAGGTAAAAGCATTACTGCCAAGCCTATAAACACATGACACGAGTTAAACGAGGTACACTAAAAAACGCCAGACGCAAAAGACTTTTGAAACATACAAAGGGATTTTTGTGGACTCGAAAATCTAAGTCTCGACAGGCCAAAGAAGCAGTCTTGCACGCTTGGTCATTCCAGTTCGCAGACCGAAAGAAAAAGAAACGAACATTTAGAAATCTCTGGACCATCAAGATCAATGCCGCGGCTCGACAAAACGGCACCACCTACAGCAGACTAATCGATCAGCTCAAGAAAGCTAATATCGAAATAGACCGAAAAATATTAGCTGACCTCGCGGAGCACAACCCAGAAGTATTCAAAACGATTCTCGATCAATCTAAATAAAAATATCGCCCAAGGCGATATTTTTATTTTCCCACGTTAAACTTTGGCATGTCGTAATACCATCGAATAAGATTCTTCCAATGAGGACCAAAGACTCCTCCTGCAAAGTGGTAACTACCAGAAGGAAGATTACTCGGGACTCCGATAGTTAACGTTTTTATCCCATTTTTTGGGAGCATCACGTTATCAATTGGCTGCTGAAATACTCTTTTGTTTTGACTGTCTAATATTTCTATATCTAAAAGCGTATTAATGCCCTGGCCTGAATTCTCAATCTGAATATTAAGAATCTGCTCACTAGAGATTGACGCAGATCGAGACTCTGGCCTTGAAAGCCACGCATATAGCATGGGAGTCTTTGGGACTGATTTTTTAATTACACTAGCCGCCAAACTTGTTGATGCCGACAAGAAGATAAACCCTAAAATAAGCGATGTAAAAACATATGTGCGCATACTAGACTAATTACCTCTCTCCAATTAAAAACCTATGAATAAGTTGAAATTATCAAAAAACCTGGTATGATTTGTAATGAATTATGGCCCCATCGTCTATCGGTTAGGACGCCCGGTTTTCAACCAGGTAAGAGGGGTTCGACTCCCCTTGGGGCTGCCATGAAAGTACTCGGTATTGAAACATCGTGTGACGAAACTGCGGTTGCGGTACTAGAGATTGAGGATATAAATAACGTTAAGGTGTTATCAAATATTGTTTCTTCTCAAGTTAAGCTGCACGCACCTTATGGCGGCGTGGTCCCCAACTTAGCCGCTCGGGAACACACAAAAAATATTGCTCACGTATTTGAACAAGCACTAACGACTGCTGGTATTTCTGATTTTGAGAAAGAAATTGATCTGATCACGGTCACATCGGGGCCAGGCCTCGGGCCGGCCCTCTTGGTTGGTATTACTTTCGCCAAAACGATTGCGTGGAAATATAACAAGCCTCTTATCGGAACAAACCACCTCAAGGGCCATGTTTACTCTAATTGGCTGAACGAAGACTTTAATGCGGGATCGGTTGTGTTCCCAATTTTAAATCTTGTAGTTTCCGGCGGACACACTGAACTTGTACTAATGAAAAATTACGAAGACTTTGAGCTAGTAGGAGAAACGATGGATGATGCCGCAGGTGAAGCGTTTGATAAAGTCGCTCGACTACTTGGTCTTGGTTATCCGGGCGGGCCGGCAATCTCAAAAATTGCCGAAAGTGGGAACCGCGAGCGATTTCCTCTCCCTAGGCCCATGCTCCATTCTAAGAACTTTAATTTCAGTTACTCTGGCCTAAAAACTGCTGTTCTATATCTACTTCGCGATTTAAAAGAACAAGGCGCTGAAATAGATGATCAAACCAAAGCTGACATAGCTGCATCATTTCAAGAAGCTGCAATTGATGTACTAGTTAAAAAAACTATCCAAGCAGCAAAAGAGTATCAAGCTGCCGCGGTATTTCTTTCTGGCGGTGTTTCTGCGAGCGCTGTCCTCCGTGAAAAATTGAAAAGTGCTACTGAAGATATAGGGCTCCGTTATTCTCGCCCTCCAATGGCATACACAACAGACAATGCAACAATGATTGCTATAGCTGGGTACATAAATCATAAGTACGAAAAAACCGACGGCTCGTGGCAATCGGTTCATATGAACGCAAACCTAGGATTTAAAGTAGTTCAAGGTTCTTAACCAGAATAGTTTTAACTTCGATTGTTTAATAGGTTTAGTGGGTATAACTATTGCGCCTTTCCCGGTAGCCCCAATTATTTGGTAAAGCTCTTCTAATCTTTGCTTCTTCGTAGGCGGAGGAACGACAGCCTCCTCATTTCTATATGCAAAACGATGCTTTACAGGATCAAGAACTAGTTTCGTCTGACAATCTGGGCACCTTAAATAAAAAAGTCCGTCATAAGTATATCCATGCGCGTAGTCAATCACTTTGCCATTGCATTCTTTGCATTTAAATAAATAAAAGCCCGAATGGCCAGTCCAGCCATCCATGCAAAACTTTCCGCAAAATATTGGGTTTCCTTTTTCAGAGTTTTCTATTTTCGCCTTTGTTACGTAGCTTTGAAAAATAGAATCTATGTTCGGAACGTATGCGCATTCCTTACACTCACAGTCTTTGTGATAGATAGTTTCTTTAAGAGTCTCGTTGATTTCACTCATTAAAGCCGTTGTGGGACTCATATTTTTAAGGTACAATGCAGAAAATCTAGCACTCGTGTAATCTATGTCAACGGAACTACCAAAAAACTACGGTGCCAAAGAAGTAGAGGATAAAATTTATAAGCTCTGGGAAGAGAGCGGCTATTTTAATCCTGATAACTTGCCAGGCAAAAGAACCGAGGTCTTTACGGTTGCCCTTCCCCCGCCTAATGCAACTGGCACTCTTCACTTAGGGCATGCTCTCGAGTACTCTCTTCAAGACGCAGTAGTTCGTTATCATCGCATGAAGGGAGCTCTAACCCTTTGGATACCTGGCACCGATCATGCTGCAATCGCCACCAATACTAAAGTTGAAAAAATACTTATCAAAGAAGAAGGTAAGAACCGACATGATATAGGCCGAGAAGCATTTGTAAAAAAGGTGGAAGACTTCGTAGCTGCAAGCCGAGGCACGATGCAAAAGCAAATACGTCAGATGGGCGCCTCTCTAGATTGGAGCCGCGAAGCCTTCACATTCGATGAAGAACGAAATCTTGCGGTTAGGACTGCATTCAAACGAATGTATGATGCGGGGTTAATTTATAGAGGCTACCGAGTAATTAATTGGGATCCCAAGGGCCAGACATCGGTTTCCGATGACGAAGTTCAACATAAACCAGAAAAGGGAATCCTTTATACTTTTAAATACTCTAAGGACTTCCCCATTGAAATTGCTTCAACTCGCCCCGAAACTAAGGTCGGTGATACGGGAGTTGCAGTTCATCCAGACGACAAGCGCTATAAAGAATATATCGGCAAGGAATACGAAGTAGAATTTGCGGGTAAAAAAATTAATATCAAAATTGTAGCAGATGAATCCATTGATCCTGAATTCGGTACGGGAGCAGTTGGTGTTACTCCGGCTCATAGCCTCATAGATGCTGACATCGCTCAACGGCACAATTTACCAATGGTCCAAGTCATTAACGAGTACGCAAAAATGACTGAAGAAGCAGGATCATTAGTTGCTGGCAAGAAGACAAAAGAAGCGAGAGAAATTATTGTTACCTGGTTAAAAGAACACGACCTACTATCAAAAGAAGAGCCGATCGATCTAAATATAAGTGTTGCTGAACGTTCTGGAGGAGTTATTGAACCATTGCCAAAACTACAATGGTTCGTTTCTGTTAATAAAGAATTTATAATTCAAAAATCTAATATTAAGGAGATTGATAGTGGTTCAACCACCACATTAAAAGAAATCATGCGCAAAAGCGTAGATGCTGGCCAGATTGATATAATGCCGGATCGATTTAAGAAAATTTACTTTCATTGGATCGATAATCTAAGAGATTGGAATATAAGCCGCCAGCTTTGGTATGGCCACCGAATTCCTGTGTGGTACAAAGGCGAAGAAATATATGTCGATATTAATGCACCAAAAGAATCAGGGTGGGAACAAGATCCTGATACCCTAGATACGTGGTTCTCTTCTGCTCTGTGGACATTCTCAACTTTAGGCTGGCCAAATGAAAAATCTCCCGACCTAACTACTTACCATCCAACATCGTTTATGAATCCAGGCTACGAGATTCTATTCTTCTGGGTCGCCCGCATGATTCTGATGAGCGGTTTTTTGCTCGGAGAAGTGCCTTTCAAGACCGTTTATCTACACGGAATGTTACGAGATGCTAAAGGTCAAAAATTTAGTAAATCTTTAGATAATGGTATCGATCCGATAGAAATGATCCGTCAATATGGTGCTGATGCTTTAAGAATGTCTGTGGTAGTAGGCATAGGACCAGGCAATGATGCTAATTTTGATCAAAACAAAGTTAAGGGCTACAAACATTTTGGAAACAAGCTTTGGAACATTGCACGCTTTGTGCTTATGAATACAACCGAAGATCAGGAAGCCCCTCTCTCAGCTGAAGACCAACAAATTATTAAAGAACTTAAAGATTTCACGGCTGATATTACAAAAGATATGGATCAATATCATTTGTATCTTGCCGCAGAGAAAATCTACCATTATATTTGGCACACTTTTGCTGACAAAATCATCGAAGAATCAAAATCTAAGTTAGCAAGCGATGATCCAAAAACAAAAGCATCCGCTGGGCGGATGCTCCTTGAGGTATTAACAACCTCTCTTAAGGTCCTCCATCCATTCATGCCTTTTATAACCGAGGAAATATACTCTAAGCTTCCCTTACCTGATAAAAAATTGCTCATGATCGAGCAATGGCCCGAATAACATCAACACCTCAATTTTCATAAAAGAGGTTATAATGAGTTAGTGCTAACTCCTCTTCATGCAGAATCTTTGGTTGTATTAGGAATATTACCAAGCCTTGTTTGGTTAACTTTTTATTTAAAACAAGATCGAAACCCAGAGCCAAAGTCCATGATCTCAAAAACATTTTTGATGGGGATTATTCTGTCCCCCTTAGCAATTTTGTTCCAAGCTGGGTTTGGCCAACTATCTCAAATATGGCCATCGCCAATATTTGAAGGTAGCAGCGCAGCGTTTTTTCTATGGGCGGCCCTAGTGGAAGAAGTCGTCAAATTTTCCGCAGTCTGGTTTATTGTTTTAAAAAGCCCTGAATTTGATGAACCAGTTGATGCCATGATTTATTTAATAACTGCAGGGCTAGGGTTTGCTGCCATTGAAAATATTTTAGTCCTTTTCCGAACCATCCCAAATGGAGCCAGCGCGGCTTTTACTATTTGGACACTCCGATCTGTCGGAGCCACTTTGCTTCATGCGTTGTCTTGCGCGATTACAGGCTACTTCTTAGCAATGGCTTGGTTTTTTCAGCACCACCGTAAAAAGCTGATCCTAGTCGGCCTGGTATTAGCCACCATGTTCCACTTTACTTTCAATATGTTTCTGGCTGCTGCTGACGGACAGCTTCGAGGTCTTGGACTTGCCACTTCTCTTTTAGGTGTTATGTCATTCCTTGTTTCGATGTTATTTGCTAAAATAAAGGAAAGGCATATTCAACATCAGGCCCGACTTGCCGCTCTCACTAATAGCGAAGTAGCATAATCATTTAATATTCAGAATTTAGAGATAAGATTTATGGAAGATTTTGAAAATAATTACGAAATAGGGTTAATGGCTTCAAAAAAGGTCTCCCGATCTACAAATGAGGGCCACTTAACGGTGGATGTATTTCAAACTGAAGATGAAATCGTGGTTCAATCTACTATTGCTGGTGCTAGCCCAGACGACATAGATATCGCCGTAACTACCGACATGGTTACAATTAAAGGTCGCCGAGCAACTGAACACTCTGCCAAAGAATCAGATTACTTCCATCAAGAACTCTACTGGGGATCTTTTTCCAGAGCTATTATCCTACCAGTAGATGTTGATGCTGATCATGCCAAAGCTTCGTATAGAAACGGTGTCCTTACTATTCGTATGCCAAAATTAGAAAAAGTTAGAAGCAAGAAACTCAAAATAACTGATTGATGTCTCAATATTTCTCAAAAGAATTCAAAGCAATCTTCTACCGGTTAAGTATAGCCGGTATTATTATGTTAGTTGGAATTCCCCTAGGAGCTGTAACATATTTTTATACCCTAACTACGCCTTCTTTTATGGAGCTTCGTAATTTTCAAGGCCAGATAGAACATGCAGCAGATCAAGATGTAACGATTGTTGCAGGAAGCCACAGATTCCTACTAAAAAAAGAGGAGATAAAGAATTGGATAGAAACATACACCAGAGCATATACCCGCCAAAAAGATCTACGTTTTTCAAACGCTTTGCATCATTATGTGATTAACCTTGCAAAACAAGTAAACAAGGATCCGGTTGATGCAAGATTTGTTTTTGAAAATGGAGTAACACAGGAGTTTACCCCCGCTCAACCGGGAGAAGAACTAAACCCAGATGATGCAACCAGAGAATTAACCCAAGGTCTTCTTGATAGAAAGCCAGAGATAACATTAAGCGTGAGGAGGGCAGAACCGACTATTACGTTAGAAAAAATTAACAAATTGGGTATTACCTCCAGGCTTGCAATAGGAGAATCAAATTTTGTAGGATCTAGTGGGGCACGAGTGCAAAATATTCGTGTTGCAGCAAAAAGATACAATGGCCTTATTATTAATCCAGGAGATAATTTCTCTTTTAATCAAATATTAGGAGAGGTTGATGCGGCAGCGGGCTATGTGCCGGAGAAAGTAATCAAGAATCACAAGCTTGAATATGAATATGGTGGAGGTATTTGTCAGGTGTCTACAACTCTCTTTAGAGCCGTGGCGTACGCTGGCCTACCAGTCCTTGAACGCAAGAACCACGCTTTTCCTGTTGCCTACTATTCTCCTCAAGGATTTGACGCAACTATTTACCCTGGTGTCTCAGACTTTAGATTTGTGAATGACACACCTGGCCACCTTTTGCTTCAAACAAAAATTGTCGGAACTCATATTACTTTTGAAATCTATGGCACTAATGATGGTCGCAAGGTTGCCCTTGAAGGCCCCATTCAATATGATGAAAAGCCAGATGGATCCATGAAAGCTCTGCTCACAAGAACTATCCTCTACCCAAATGGGATAAACAAAGCAGATAAATTTACTTCCATCTATAGGTCTCCAGCTCTATATCCTTTAGAAAAAAATCCCTACGAGTAGTAGGGGTTTTTGTTTGTGCCGAGGGTGGGATTTGGTCACAGATAATCCTTCATTACCATTCAGGATTTCCGCGACCCCGCCTCGCGGTGGCTCGCTGCTACTCGCCACATCGCTCCGGCTTTCAAATCCCACACCAAAATAACTAAAGTTATGTTGTGCCGAGGGTGGGATTTGAACCCACACACCCTTACGGGCACCAGCTCCTAAGGCTGGCGTGTCTGCCAGTTTCACCACCTCGGCATAAGGGTTATACCCTCTGATACAAATATGCAGTTATTCTACCGATTTTTTGCTGTTTTAGCAATGAGAACTCTGGATGAGAGACAAGGTTAATAGGAAAGTCTGGACATAATATTCTGGTACCCGATTTTAACTCTGTTGCCCATTTTGGCGCTAATCTATCTACCAGGTTAGGTAATAAGTAGGAATAAATAAACGTAGCATCTTTGATAGGCGCATTGAAAAAATCTTCTTTCCTAATTTCTATATTAGGGTGTTTCCTTATATTCCACAGGGCCATCGCATAAGGCCATGGAGCAATCTCAAAACCCACAGCCTTAGTTACGCCAAAAAATTTTACAGCAGACTTAAGCACTCGCCCATCGCCACAACCAAAGTCATACATAATATCGTTGGGACCTATATCTGCAAGACTCAATAGACTTTTAACGGCTCTAAAGGGAATCGGGACAAAGGGTGCCCCGGATCTGCTTGAACGAAAGCTGGAATATAAAAAAATAATCATAAACACCACCGCGCTTATTTGAATAATTAGGCCGATAATTTGAACAATAATCATATATTCATTGTCTCAAAACTAAAAAATCCGGCAATGCCGGATTTTTTAGTTTACGCATGCGTAACATGCTATGTGTTGAAGAACGATCGAGTTACTAATCCTGCTACAGTTTGGAGAATTACTCCTACTGCCAATACTACAGCGGCACCAATAATACCGTTTTTGATGATATCCTTGGCTGATTTAGCCTTTGCAGGGTCTCCTCTTGAAATCATATACTGTATACCTCCCCAAACGATCATGATTACTGCTATAACAATACTGATAGTAATCAAAAATCGAGCCGCCAATTCAATCTTGTCCTGGATTTCAGCAAGGGTAACCGCCTGCCCAGTCACTGGAAGTGTAGGCTGTGGTACATATGCCAATCCAGCAAACATCAAACTCTTGGCTTTTGAAATAAATTTAGTCATTACTACACCTCCTTTCAAAATTTAAAAAAATAAAATTCATATGTTAATTGAAAAAATTTCTTGATACAACAGATGCGATGGTATTAATAATCACTCCGGAAGCCAATATTACAGCTGAGCCAATGATTGCACTTTTTAACCAACCCAGACCTTCTTTGTACTTTGTGGGGTTGGCTCCAGCGGTTATGATTTTTAGACCAGCCGCAACAATTGAAATAACCATTACAAAAATAGAAATTTTAATAATCCAACCCGCGACCCCTTCAATGGTAGTATTAACATTATCTAAGGTAATCGGTGCTCCTGGTGGCAGCTCGGTCGCTGCCAAAACAGGCAAAACAAAGCCGACTAAGACTAGAGCAAGGATCGTTATGATAATATATCTTTTCATTTTAGTAAGCCGAGCAATCTAGCGGAAGGAACAAGGTGTAGTCAGCTCCAAAGGCATTGGCGATAGTGGCAATGATTGTGTAGGTAGCCATGATCACAACAACTCCTAGAATTCCGTACCAAAAACTTTTTTTAGCGCCAGCAAATTTTGTTGGGTTCCCCTGGCTTAAAATAAATTGAAGACCGTACCACACCAAGGCCAAAACAACAGCAATTAATGCAAGGCGCGTGGCCCAACAAGCCAGACCAGTTAAAATGCCGAACAAACTTTGAACCGTTATATCGTAACCAGGAAGACCATTAAGATCCTCGCCGGCATCTGCTAAATAGATTGAAAATATTTGAAACATAAAATTTAATTAGGCATCCTGCAACGGCCGATAGGTCTTCCGTCGATAGTCTCGTTGCTTGGAACACACACCAGTCCTGCTCCACAGTTTATAGTAGTAAGACAAGGCTCACTAATAGTGTTGCCATCAGTGTACTGACACATTGTATTATTGCACCATAACCCAGTTTTGCAATCAGTCTCTTTTGCACAAACCCCGCCCGGACCCTTTTTAGTAGAGCTAGTTCCAGTGCCTGTGGTTGTTTGTGGACTTCCTAATTCTAGAACACTCTGAATCAGAGTAATGAATCCTCTGCCAATAAACACAATCGCTAAGCCGATAACGACATTTAGTAATATCTTTCTCCCTTTAGCAAAATTAGCTGGGGTTGCTCCTGCTGTTAGCATTAAGAATCCAGCCCAAAGAATAAAGATAACTGCTATCGGGATGGAAATGTTAAAGATCCAAGTAGTGATAACATTTACTAAATCCAGCAGCGTGTCAGCTCGGCCGGATAGAGGATTTGGAATCTGGAACGAAAAGTCTTGATTGGTTCCACCTGGAGCACCAGGCCCTCCACCTCCTGGACTACCAGGTCCTCCAGTAGATCCAGAACCCACAACGAGATTAACGGTAGCAGATCTTTGAATATTGGTATTATTGAGACATTTCAATTCTGCATAGAATGGATAACTACCTTCAGTAAGGTTAATGTTTTCTGTAAAGTCTAGATTATATTGAGTAGCCACAATGGGCTTGTTTCCGCCTCTTATTAATTTGCTGCCCTGAAATACATTCCAGTAAAAATACCCCGTGGTTCCTCCTTGAGTAGCCCCACAAAATGTGGTCAGGCTTGATGGATTAGTAATATTGACTTTAAGCGTGTACTGCATAGCTTCTGTCGAACTAGCCGGAATTTTTTTGGGATTAACGTCAAAATTAATAGATGCGCCGCCATTGCTTGAGCCATTGGCTGCAACATAAAGATAATCTGATTTAACCTGACTTCCTGTGCCTGTACCCGCTTGAGCCACAATAAAGAACTGATTATCTCCGGTAAGATCTCCGCCTTGAGAAGCATCTACATACCAACCAGCAGAGACAGAGTCCCCATTAGCTGGGAAGGTTAAAGTATTCTGAACAATAAAATCGTCAGAAGTAAGATCCTTTTCCCAAATATTAATTGCTACCTGAAAACCCGCGCAATTGCTTCCGGTTACAGTATATTTAACAGAGTCCTTGTCTCCAGCCCGAGGACGATCCCAAGCAACTGATTGCAGAGTACATGTAGTAGCAGAAGTAACCTGATAAAAACTTAAACCAAGAGATAATAAAGCTAAGTAAAAAACAATTTTATTCATTTCTTTAATTATACTGGATTATTGAGCTTAGGTGGAGGTGGTGGTGTGGGTAAAGAAGAAGATGGATAGGGCGGCCGAGGTGGAATTGGCGGGAGTTTCATGCTACCAGGTGGAGTTTTCTTTTTTCGTCTCCAAATCCACAGACCAGCGATCAAGATAATGCCAATTCCTACATAAACCGCAGACCAGATTAAATTAGTTGTGGCTTCATTATCTCCAGGATTAACAGGCTGGGGTGCTGTTGGATTAACCAGTTTACAATCTTTTGGACAAGTACCTGGATCTTCCCCGCGATCATCATTACAAACACCGTCATCATTACAGAAAGAGCTCTCGCTTACATAAATTGATATAAGGGGCTGGTTCTGGGCATTATAGAAATTAACCTTTTGGGCATCCGCCACATAAGGAGCCTCGACAGAAATTTTTCCGGAAACAAATTTGACATCGCCTTGTTTAGGATCAAAGGTGAAATGGTCAGCCACTTCTCCAGCAAAGTTTATAATTTCACCTCGATAGGGAAACTGAGTATTAACTGGGGGTTGCTCGTAACCTTGCGCAAGAATATCGTATTTGAATTGAAAATCTCGATCGGCATATAGCTGACCTTTATCGTAAAACAAATGGAATGAGTAAGAGAATTCTCCTTCTCCCGGAGTAGCTGTATCCGCAAAGACTCGACCAGCGATTAAAAATATAAATAAGATAAAGAATATTTTTTTATTCATGATTAAAATCCTGGGTTTTTATAGCAGTAATTAACTTTTATTTCGTAGTCCTTCGCTTGATTTAGTCTAGAATTACAAACAGTATTTTGAGGATTATCGTATAGGCATTCCCACTTTCTAGTTGGTCCTCCATCGGTGCAACTTTTTTGACCTTTACAATCAGTGCTCTCTTTGCAATTACCCGGGCCAGCATTATATCCTGCCGCTATATTCTGGACTTTGGGTCCGCATGTTCCTTCAGACAAAGCGCTTAAGAATTTTGCGCCTAAACAAATACTTAATGATGCGTTGGAAGGATTTGTTAACCAGGCCGCATCTACTGGTTGGCTAATATTACAGTACTGGCGATATAGATTGGCGGTTGAGGGCTTAAATTGCATAAGGCCGAAAGCCACACCGCTCGAAGCATTAACTTTGCAGTTAGACTCTTTAACCATGACCGCTTTCACAAGATCAGCGCTAACTCCCCACTTTGATGCGTATTGGTTAATTGCTGGTAAATACTGATTACAAGAAGAAAAACCGCAAGCTATAGTGCTTTTTGAATATGGCGTAGTAGTACTAGCTTCGCAAAGATTAGTGCCTGTAAATAAGCATTGCCCCGGCTTTGGGTTTGGTGTTATCGAAGTTCCCGGCTTGGGCACGCTTGGTCCTGGTTGAGTAATCTCTTTTAGAGTTCCAACCTTACACTCTATGTTGTACCAGTTATTAGAAAGATCGCTATCTCCAGCTAAAGTCTTGATAAGCGTGTTAGTAAATAGCCACGAAGCAAGCAGAATCATAGCTCCAT
>JAIFWG010000066.1 GCA_019662005.1 Candidatus Parcubacteria bacterium | reverse complement strand
CAAGGGCGCTATCGGTAAACAAGCGGGGAGCGCGTGCAAGGCACGTCGCGCTCCCCGCGTTTTAATTTATCCAATTGTCTTTTATTTGATATAAGTTACTATAACAGCAATGGAAGATAATGTTGCCAAAATCAAAGATCGACTCGATGTGGTCGAGGTGCTCTCTGGTTATATAAAGCTCCAGAAAGCCGGCATTAATTTCAAAGGACGTTGTCCTTTTCATAACGAAAAGACTCCGTCATTTTTTGTTTCTCCTGATCGACAAATTTGGCATTGCTTTGGCTGCGCTAAAGGCGGTGATATGTTTGAGTTCATCAAAGAAGTTGAAGGAGTTGAATTTCCTGAAGCAGTTCGCATTCTAGCCGCACGCGCAGGAATAGAACTTCAGGCGTATCGAGGCGGTGCCACTCGGGAGGTGACAGATGCCAAAACAAGACTATTTGAAATTTGTCAGTTAAGCACCAAGTTTTTTCAAAAGCAGTTTCAATCCAATATTGGAAAGAAAGCTCTTCAATATCTTACAGATCGCGGCGTTACCGCCGAGACAATTACTGAATTTAAATTAGGCTTTGCTCCAAACGATTGGCACGCCTTGTCAGAATACCTGGCTCGTTGCGGCTATTCCAACAAAGAAATTGTTGATTCAGGAATGGCTATTCTTAAAGAGCGCGGAGGGATTTATGACAGGTTCCGATCTCGGATAATCTTCCCAATCACTGATATTACTGGCCAGGTCGTAGGCTTTACGGGCAGAGTGTTTGATCCGCCCATTGGCGAACCTGGTTCACAGGACATTCACCAAAATAGTGCACAGGTAACAGGGCTTGACCAATCAGTGCAGAGTGTGGCAAAATATGTAAATAGCCCCCAGACGCTGATATATGACAAAAGCCGCATATTATACGGCCTATCACAGGCTAAACTAGATATTAAGAGGGGGAATCAATGCATTCTGGTCGAGGGCAATATGGACGCTCTCATGTCATACCAGGCCGGCGTACGCAATGTCGTCGCCACATCAGGCACAGCATTGACTCCACACCATCTACGGCTTTTGCAGCGTTACACTACAAATCTGGGATTTTGTTTTGACAGTGATGAGGCAGGCAAGACAGCAACCAAGCGCGGCATCGGGCTTGCGTTGAGTCAAAATTTTAATATTAATGTGCTGGAAATCCGTGATACGGAATGTAAAGATCCAGCCGACTATGTAAAAAAATACGGATCTAAATGGTCCGATGTTGTCGCTTCGGCGCGACCAGTTCTTGAGTACTATTTTGAAACGGCAAAGCGAGGGTTTGATCCCACTTCAGTCGAATCAAAAAAAACAGTTCTGCTTGCAGTAGCACCTTTTATTAAGCGTCTCACGAGCCAAGTAGAACGAGCTCACTGGGTTTCTCAACTTGCATTGCTGTTTCGTACTAATGAAGGAGTTGTAGAAAAAGATATCGTTTCTGCTAAAGATGAGTTTGAGGCTTATGTACGCGAAGTCAGCGAACCAGACCAAATTCTGGCAGCTCCTGCTCCAGTCGAGCCTCCAGACATGCTCAATGAAGCAATTTTATCTCTTGTACTCAAGAATCCAGAATTGCTGCGTAATCCATCGACTGAGATTCCTTACGAGCTGCTCAACAAGCAAACCTCTGCCATCTTGCAAAAAATGCAAGCCATGGAGAAACCAGATTTCGCCTCTTTAATCGGCGAACTTGATAAATCGATAGTCATGCACCTTGAGTTTGCCCATTTGCGAGCCCAAGAATTATGGCAAGAATTTAGTCCGGATCAGTTAGATCAGGAATTCAAACAACTTCTGGTTATGCTGCGTCGCAGGCATTTATCCAAAGAGTTAACAAATCTGGAATTTGAAATAAAAAGAGCAGAAGCCTCAAAAGATAGTGCTGCTCTGCAAAAACTAGCGCAACAGTTTAATATCATTGCGGTTCAACTATCGTCATTAACTTATGAAAAAAAAGAAACTCAACAATAAGCCAAAGAAACCAGCTCCCAAAAAAGTTTCTTCGGCTCCAAAAAAGAAGGGTCCTCGGCCTCCTAAGGCTAAGGGCGGAGTAATCAGCGAAACCTCGATTCAAACATTGATTGAAAAGGGCAGACACCGAGGCTTTATTACCCAGGTAGAGGTTCTTAATACTTTTCCTAACATCGAAAAAGATATTAAGGGACTTGAGGCTTTATACGAACGGCTCGAAGCAGCTAACATCAACATTATTGAATCTGGCCGAGTTTTTGAGGAAGAAAAGGTAAAAGAATACGACGAGAAAAAGAAGATTCAAGATGAGTTTGGAGAATCATCTTCTGATTCGGTTCAAATGTATTTGAAGGAGATTGGACAATATCCGTTGCTGACCAGCGAAGAGGAAACTGATTTGGCCAAAAGAATTGAAAAAGGCGATGAATTTGCCAGACAAAAACTTTCTCTATCTAACCTCCGTTTGGTAGTTTCTATCGCTAAAAAATATGTTGGCCGCTCTGCCAACCTAACTTTGCTTGATTTAATCCAAGAAGGAAACATTGGATTATTTAAAGCCGTAGAAAAATTCGATTATAAGAGAGGTTTTAAATTCTCAACCTATGCCACTTGGTGGATTCGACAGGCTATTACTCGCGCCTTAGCCGACCAAGGCCGAACGATTCGAATTCCGGTTCACATGGTTGAAACTATTAACAAATACCAGCAGGTGGTTCGTCGTTTGGTTCAAGATTTGGGTCGCGAACCTATGCCAGAAGAAGTCGCCAGCGAAATGGGCGTAGAAGTAGACAAGATCCGTCACATTATGAAAATCTCTCAAGAGACCATCTCGCTAGAGGCTCCAGTAGGCGAGAATGACGACGAAGGAGACAGTAATCTCTCAAACTTTATTCCCGATGATGATTCCATCTCGCCCTCTATGTCTGCTGCTCGAAAGATTTTAAAGAGTTACTTAAACGAAATTATTGCCGACCTTACACCTCGAGAACAAAAAATTCTTGATATGCGATTTGGATTAACTGATGGCGTAACTCACACTTTAGAAGAAGTGGGCAAAGTGTTCTCTGTTACTCGAGAACGTATTCGTCAGATTGAAGCAAAAGCACTCGATAAGATTCGTCAGCACCATAAGCTTTCAAAGTTGAAAGGCTATGAAT
>JAIFWG010000007.1 GCA_019662005.1 Candidatus Parcubacteria bacterium | reverse complement strand
TTTAAGGATGCACTCCTCAGTAATCAGTACCTTTCAAAAGTTCAGGCTGATCAAGCTGATGGCCAGAACTTGGGAGTAAATTCAACCCCAACCTTTTATCTGAACGGCAAAAAACTCGGCAGTACGCCCAGTGTCGATAGCTTCAAACAACTCATTGATGCAGAGCTTAAATAGCTGCATAACAAAAAACTCCCGGAAACGGGAGTTTTTTGTTTACCGGGTGGCTCCTCGAAGAAAATGGGCCACTGCAGTAATAAGGCCTACTACCAAGAATATATAGATTAATCCTCCTAATAGGTGAAGAGACACCCCAAATATCCAAATAATAAGCAGAACAATTCCAATAGCTAATAGCATATTAATAAGTTAATTGTTTATGTTATGCACCATAAAACCTATTGATGAAAAAACAAGGAACGCTACAATCAGAATATGAAAGTTCAAACACTTTGCTTACTCAGAAGAGACGATCAGATCCTCTTGGCTATGAAAAAAAGAGGATTTGGTGAAGGGAAATGGAATGGTGTGGGCGGAAAGCTCCAGGATGGAGAAACTGTAGAACAAGCTGCTTTGCGGGAGATGCAAGAAGAAATAGGTGTAGATGCCACGCTAGCTGATCTTATTAAAGTGGGCGATCTTAAATTTCACTTCAAAGATGGGAAAGCCTTTAATGTTCATGTGTTCCTTGTGGATTCTTGGACTGGTGAACCTCGAGAATCTGAAGAAATGGCTCCAAAATGGCACAATATCAGCGAAATACCTTTTAAATCTATGTGGCCCGACGACAAACATTGGCTTCCGCAGGTCCTAGCTGGCAAAAAAATCGAAGGAGAATTTCACTTTACCGAAGATGCTTTGGATTTTGAGCAAATGAACGTCCAGGAAGTTTAATATTTGATTGTGCATAAGATTATATCTTATAATGTAGTTAGGAAAGTTAATTTTTTTACATGAAAAAATCTATTTTAGTAATAGTTAGTATGGCAGCAGTTCTGGGTGCTTGGCAGGTTTTAGCTGTAGATAATAGCCCAAGCCCAACTGTTAGTCCTAGCCCAAGCGTAAGTCCAAGCCCCAGCCCTAGTCGATCACCTAAGCCTTCAAGCAATCAAGCAAACGTTGCTTGCGTCCAAAGTGCAATTGAAAAGCGCGATACTGCAGTAATTAACGCTATGGAAGTTCGAAACACGACCGTTGTCGCTGCGCTTCGAACCAGACTAGCTGCAACTAAAGCAGCTTGGGCTATCACTGATGGCTCAGCTCGAAGACAGGCTCTAAAAACCGCCGAAGATAATTATAAAAAGATCGAGCGGACTGCTCACCAGGCTTATAATTCTGCTAAGAACAGAGCCCAGAAGCAGTTTGAAACAGACCGCAGAGCTTGCGGCAATCTTGGAAAAGAACTCAAAAGCGAAATGGATGACGACTAGCTCTCAATAAAAACGGCCTTAGGGCCGTTTTTAGTTTTACAGACTCTGTGATAAATTAATTCCATGACTCATCGTTTTATTGCTGATTTTCAATTAAAACCAGGGAATTTAGTGCTTACTGACCAAGAACTAGTTCACCAGATTTGGAATGTGCTCAAACTAAGGCCAAATGAACAGATTATCCTATGTGACGGCCAATCTACCGACGCTCTGGCGAATCTTGTCGAGCGAAATGATAAAGGTATTTTAGTTAGTATTGTTAATATAACTAGCAATATAGCGGAATCACCAAATAAA
The DNA here is from genome assembly GCA_019662005.1 of Candidatus Parcubacteria bacterium. Taxonomy (GTDB): domain Bacteria; phylum Patescibacteriota; class Minisyncoccia; order 2-02-FULL-40-12; family GWA2-44-9; genus JAIFWG01. The sequence continues at coordinate 19,687 of JAIFWG010000007.1, read as the reverse complement.
GTAGCTCTTTACTGCTCTATTTTAAAAAAGGAAAATTTTGAACTTGTTTGCCAGAAAGCTACCGAAGTGGGAGTAAGCGAGATTATCCCAGTAATTTCTGATCGAACTATTAAACTCAATACAAAAGAAGACAGACTTCAAAAGATTATAAAGGAGGCTGCTGAACAATCGGGCCGAGGAAAGGTTCCATCACTAAAACCTTCAATGTCGTTAGAACAAGCAGTAGGAGACTCAAAACGCTTTGATCAGCAGGTTTGTTTTGATATAACAGGAAGCAAAATGCCTATTTCTGGCAGCACAGCTTTGTTTATTGGCCCAGAAGGTGGCTGGAGTGAGCAAGAATTGGAATTATTTAAAACTCACGGCTTTAAAACGGTATCATTAGGGCCTCGTACTCTTAGAGCCGAAACTGCTGCTATTGTTGCCACTCACCTTGCCACAAGCTAGAAATTAGGTATAATCTTTCAGGTACATTCACAATGGCTACTGTGGTTATCGGTATTGCTGGCGAAAAAAGAGCAGGCAAAGGAACATTTGTTAATATGCTAGCCCGCCTTCACCCTGTTGAGGTTGCTTCTAGCCATCGAATCTTGGCTGAAACCGCAAAAGCTTTAGGTCTTCAAGAAACCAGAAAGAATCTGATGTTGGTCTCAAATACCCTCAAGGATATTTATGGACCCGATACTCTTTCGGGAGCTATGTATAAGAAGATTTCTGGCCTGTCTGGTAAAGTTAAGATTTACGACTGTATTAGGTGGGAATCAGATCTTAAGACTGTTCAATTATTCCCGCACAACTTACTGGTGTATATCACAGCAGAATCTGAAGTTCGCTTTGAGCGATCAAGATTGTTAGCCCTTGAAAAGAAAGAAGAACCTCTGACTTATAAAGAATTTTGTGATCAAGACCAGATGCCTACAGAACGACAGATTTCAGAAATTGGTCAGCAGAGTTCCTTCTATAGAATCCAAAATAATCGAACTGCTCTTAGCTTTCACATCGAAGTCGCAAATTTCTATAATCTTAAAGTAAGACCCATTCTCGAAGGTCACATTACCGGCAACCCATAAGGGTTGCTTTTTTATATGAAAAAGCTACAATATTGGCCGAGATCTTTAAAATGACCTTAACAGAAAGACTTATTCAGGAAGGCCACATACTTTCTGCTATTAAAGCGGCCTTGAGTATGGGCGGTTCTGTATTTGAACGTCGTCCTAGAGTGTCTACCCCTGGCCCAAATTCTGTTTATTATGCTAGCTCCCCAATCACTACCGGGAAAAGAATGTTTGATGTGATGAAGCAACATAATGTTCAGACGGTAGAAGCCTTAAAAGAGATTGATCCCAACATTGTTAAAAACGTGATCATGGATCCCAATATTCGCGACGGCCAGGTTTTTTCTCAAGAACTTCGAAAGACAAGACATCTTGTAATATGCCCTGGCGACTTTTTTGCCAAGGGCTGGGCCCAGCAGCACTATATGGCTTTTTGGGAACAAATTATTGTTAGATACGTGGATGTTATTGTTTTTAACGATTTATGGCAGTACTCCAACGGCTGCGTAGAGGAATTTTTTATTGGCCTTCAACACAGCAGAGGTCTATATACTAGAGAACTTGAACCAATAGACGTCAGGGCTTGTATTTCGAAGATCAAAGACGCTGTTAACGAAATTGATGGTCAAGGCTATGATGCCAATAAGCTTTATGATCTTCATCGAAGGATCGATCTGTTTAATGATGCCAAGTTGCTCACGCTCTAAGCGATCCAAAGGATCGCTTTTTAAATTAATATTTTTATAGTAGATTTTAGGCAGTACATTGTCATGCATCCAGCACTAAAGGATGACGGCTTATTGCGAGCCCTCTTATGGGTTGCATTATTGGGTGCCATCGCCTGGACGGTCGTAGATGGTCATTGGATTTTATTCTTCATGGGTTTGGGTGTTATTTTGTCTCGCGTAGCCCTTTACCTTAAAAAGATGCGTTTAAAAAAGAAGCATGCCAGCGATTTGACTGACGGGATCTTTGACGCTCACCAGGCTTTGCGTTACCGCTTATCCTCCCAACATTTTAAATTCGAACATCTAGAGCCTTCCAGTGCTGAATTCAAAGAAGGTTTTCAATACAGAGTCATCTGTGCGTCTGAAGCACAGGAGCTTGCCTTTGAAGCTGAAGATCCTCGTCTAGCTATACAGCGTTGCTTAACTGAGGATGGTGAACAAAGTGAAATTACTAAAGTTGTAGATATTCTTGAGAATGTCTGTGACTATTATCATTTAAAACCCAGGTATCTCGGACCCATTTCAGAGCCTAACAGCATGTGGGTTTATTTATATGTGGGATTTGGCGAAAGAACCGCTTAGCGGTTCTTTTTTAATAAAAAATTCAGGCCCGACCTAGGTCGGGCCTGAATTGCTTACTGCGCAACTGGTCTGCGAAATAGTCTACTAATGGCAATTAATATAATGCCACCGATTACCGCCACTGCAATGCTGTATAAGTTGAATCCGGTAATACCGCTAGAGCCAAATGCAGTCATTACTAGACCGCCAACAAAGGCGCCAATAATGCCCAAAATCATATCCATGATTATGCCGCCTCTTGATCCCATCAAGGCTGATGCAATCCAACCGGCGATAATACCAAAAATGATCCACGTTAAAATGCCCACAGATTACCACCTCCTTTTCCTTCGCGAATTCTGCGAATATTCATAGTGAGAATTATGCCAAAAAGTAATGAATCGGCGGTGAATCTGGCCTTTTTGTTTTTTACACATATGCTAAAGTGCCGATATGGCAATAAAGGGCAAAAAATCTATTAAGAAAGCTCATCGCCCCTCTTGGGAAGAATATTTTTTAGAAATTGCTGAAGTGGTGAGTCATCGTTCCACTTGCAGCCGTGCTCATGTCGGGGCAGTTTTAGTTCGCGACCGCTTTATTATTTCTACTGGTTATAATGGTGCGGCAAAGGGGATGCCTCATTGCGATGAAGTCGGCCATGAAATTGTAGATGGCCACTGTATCCGTGTGGTTCACGCCGAAGCCAACGCAATTATTCAAGCAGCGAGATTAGGCAAGTCCATCGAAGGCTGTACTTTATACTTAACCATATCTCCATGCTATGACTGTTTTAAAATGATAGTAAACGCAGGAATTAAAAAAGTAATATACAAAAACTTTTACATGAGCCGTTACGATGCATCTGCCAAGGTTTTACAATTGGCAAAAAAAGCTGGAGTAACTATTACTCAACTACATTAATGGAAACTATAATCTTTGGCGGCGGTTGCTTCTGGTGCACCGAAGCAGTGTTTGGAATTTTAAGCGGGATTGTTAGTGTTAAATCAGGATATGCTGGCGGAGAAACTGCAAATCCAACATATGAACAAGTTTCATCAGGAAAGACTGGCCACGCAGAAGTTCTAAAAATAGAATACAATCCAGCGCAGATTTCTCTCCATGATTTATTGACTGTATTTTTTGCCAGCCATGATCCAACAACTCGTAATCGCCAAGGGGCTGATGTTGGGACTCAATATCGTTCGATTATCTTGTATACGACACCAGAGCAAAAATCTGAAGCTGAAAAATATATTTCAGAGATAAATAGCCCAGAGCATCCGATTGTGACCGAAGTCATGTTGCTGAAAGAATTTTACCCAGCAGAGGAGTACCATCAAAACTTTTATAAAAACCACGAAGAGGAAATGTATTCGCAGGCAGTGATCAAACCCAAACTAGAAAAAGTCGAAAAAGAATTTCAGCAGTTATTAAAGAAAAATTTATAATATGAAAAAAGACGACGAATTATCACAAGAGTTATTAGATGTAGCTCGCAAAGGCGGCACCGAAGCGCCCTTCACTGGCAAGTATGTAAATGAGCACTCAAAAGGAATGTATAAGTGCGCCATTTGTGGCAATGAGCTATTTTCTTCGTATACTAAATTTGAATCCGGTACTGGCTGGCCCAGCTTTACTGAACCTAAAAATCTTGAGCATGTTGAGCTGCGGGATGACAATACTCACGGCATGCACCGCACTGAAGTGCTTTGTAAAAACTGTGGTGCCCACCTGGGTCATGTTTTTGATGATGGCCCTGCTGATAAAGGCGGCAAGCGTTATTGCATAAACTCGGTTTGCTTGGAACTTGATCCAGAAAAGTAAAAACAGCCTAACGGCTGTTTTTGGTTCTGCGCGAGTGATTAAGAGCGCTCACAATTCGTTCAATGCTTCTATCTCCAGTGTGAAAGCCAACAAAGGATCTAATGATTTCTGTGTCACAGGCACAAGAACGATAATGAATCGGAATTCCGTGTTCCAGACAAGCAGCTTCTATCAAGCGCTGAGTCATACCTTTTGGTGCGAAGGCTTGTTCGTCTGGCCCAGTCAGGAGTCCATAAACAATGGTGGTTTTACCTTCAGCAATTACCGCAATTGATTGTTCTGCTAAACCATCGCTGATTAGCGTGGCCATTGCTTCTAATAAAGCCTTCTTTGTAAGGTTTGGAGCCCTCTTGCTTAAGCGAACAAAAATCTCACAGAGGTAATATTCATAAAAGGGTTCATCTGGAGCCCGCGCATTTAAGATTTCGAGAATCGCTTTTTGCAATTCTGCCATGTTAAGCTGCTGCCTCAATAATAAGGTGTGGGGCTACTTTTAAAACTTTCAATTTTCTAAAAGTGTGGTACTATTTTTCTATGATTACACTAGATGAATTTAAAAAATCAGAATTGAAAGTGGCCAAAGTCTTAGAAGCCGAACGAATTGAAGGTTCAGATAAGTTATTAAAACTAAAAGTTGACTTGGGGTCTGAACAGCGGCAAATATTATCTGGCATAGCAAAGCACTATTCACCCGAAGACTTAATAGGAAAAAATATAGTTATTATTTCAAACCTTGAACCACGCATGATGATGGGTCTTGAAAGCCAAGGCATGGTTTTGGCTGCCGGTGATGGCGAAACTGTTTCTCTCCTTTTGCCAGACAAAGATATGCCTGCCGGCAGTTCGATTAAATAGTTGTGGATAGATCGGTTGTACTCTTTTTATGCTGCGCTATAGTTTTGGCAGCACGTTATAAATGCGAAATAGGCTGATCATTATTGTTGGCGGCACAGGTACCGGCAAGACTTTTATTGTTAATCAATTAATCAAAGAATTTTCTCCAACCTTAACTAGGGTCAAAACCTTTACTACTCGCGAGCCCCGCAATGAACAAGATCACGAGTCTTATAATTTTTTAACGCCTCAAGAATTTGCTCGTCGAGTAAAGAGCGGGGATATATTTGAATATGATCTTATACGCAGCGAACGTGGACAATACTATGTCGGCTCCTCTCTTGATGAAATCAAACAGGTCTTAAAAAATAGTTCTGGAATTGTTTCCCTAACTCCTTCGGGCGTTGCGGCTTTGCGCAAGCACAGGGTTCTGATTTCGGTATTTCTTTTACAGCCCGCTCGGCAAGCCTATAAGAAAAATCTTTCTGATCGGGGACTGAGGCCCCTGGAACAATGGAAGATGATGTGCATTAATCATTTTAGGTTTAGAATTCCTCAGGACATCCCTCATATGGTGATGCCGGTAACTCGGACTCATAAAGATCAAACTCGTTTTGTATACGAAGTCGGTAAATTAATCTGCCAACCTCAATAGGTTGGTTTTTAATTAAAAAAGTTCCCTAACGGGAACTTTGGGTTTCGACTGTGAACTCAAGAGGATAGTTAATGGGAATCTGAAGATGCTTTTCCCGTTTAAATCCCGTACTCTTTGGAGTAATCTGGATTCGATCTCCTGTGATAGGAATTATTCCAATAGAAGTATGAACCTGGAAAGGCTGAACTTCAATAAAAGGTTCACTGCCGTGGTCTGAAGATCGAGCTTCTACTATTCTAGGATTTCTGGGGTAAATGATGAAGCCATTAGTAGTACTGGATCGGGGGCTTTCGCAGGAGGGTGGTTGAGCGCAGAAATAATAATCGGGGTTAGAGGCTTAGGTTCTTCCTTGATGCTTGCTGGGGCAGCCATTTCTAAATGTTTTGACTGCACAGCTGGTTGTGATTTTTCTGGAGGCGGAGGTATCATAGCCAATTGTTTCTTGATTTTTGCTTGAGCTTTAATCCTTTCTACTACTTCCGGTGTTGTGGGTAGGAGCTTGGTCCCTTCTGGGTCGAACCCAATATTATCATAAAGAACAATCTTTCCGCCTTTGTCTGCGTACCAAACCAATGGTACGCCATCAAATGGATTAACAAATTTAATGGCTGCTCCAGACGAACTAATCAATTCGTTTTGGTCATTGAGCTGGTAATCAATTCGCTGGGGCTGAAGCCCAAATACTCTTTCAGGCAGATAGCGATGCCTGTCTAAAAATGCATGAGGGACCACTTCAAGTCCAACCAAGGAAATCGTGATAAGAGTCAGCAGCACGTTTAGTCTAAAGTTAAAGATCGCGGTATTTTTGTTAGCTCCTGGGAATATGGTTATAAACAAGAAAACCATAATAATGCAAAGAATAACTGGATATAGTCGTTGATGCTTGGTGGCTAAGTGAATGTAGATAGCAAAGAAAGATGTACCAATAATAATCGTATAAACACGTTCAATCGAGAGCCTGACCGCAGGAAACTTGTCGGAAGCAAATTCGACGGCAATATATAGTGGAATTAGAACAGCAACGATAGTAGCTGCCGCAAATCCTCCAAGGAGGATACCTATGGAAGCAAAAATTGGAATATAGACCCCAATCAAGGAGCAAGTAAAGGCCACAAGGAACGCGATACCTGCATACAATCCAACTTTCTTAATTATCCGGAAATAACGAGTAACGAGATTTGCCCCTTCTTCAAAAGCGAGCCCAAAGATTGCTTCAAAGAGATTGAGTATCTTATCCAGAAGCGGAATCATTATTGCTGGCTCCTTTGATAAGCTTCCTGGCGGGATTTTCTGAAGTTATTAATTCTCTGAACTCTTGTATCAATCACCGTGGCTAGCCGCTCTGCAAATGTCATCTTTGAAAGTTCTGGATCAGAAACAACTGCTGCGTTAAAGGCAATCGGAAATTTTTCCTTAAACTCGCAAATCTCTATTTCGGAAGTAAGGCCGATACTGTTTCCAAATTCAGCCATGATATCCGAACCTACTTCGCTTAAAAACATAGCAAAGGGTCCGCTTTCTTGTCCGATTTTATCAATACCTCCCGACAAAAGATAAGCGCCTGATCCAGTTAAGAATTTTGCTAGGTCTGGAATATCAGCGAATCTTCGGAAGATGTGCTGGGCAAACTTTTTGTTTGCCATGTGATTGCGAAGAGTGTGGGCAAATTTCTTAGCGAAAGCCGTCGCCAGGATTGATCCAGTCAACTCTTTTGTATTAGTCATTGTTAATGTTCTTGCGGACTTATTTTAACACTAAATCCCCATAAGTCAATTCAATTGACTTATGGGGATTCTCTCATATTATAAGGGAACTCCTTAACAAATGCCTCAACACGAATGGACTGTTAAACAGCCTCCTTTGATGGCTTCCTCGGCAACTGAAAACAGAGAAAAACTTTTCGCTCGGCTGGAAAGTTTCCTGTCTTTTGAGTATATGCTTGAGGTAAAAATGGCATATATTCTGTCTAAAGAAGGTCATCGTGGCCAACCAAGAAAACAAAAAGTTGCTGGAGTGCCAATAAGATATTTTGAGCACATCCGCGATGTGGTCCTAATTTTAGTTGACGAACTCGGTATTTATGAAATAAGCCTTATCTTAACTCTTTTTCTTCACGATTGCCCAGAAGATTCTGAGTTGGTGAAGCTGCCTTTAATCAGAAAGTATTTTGGTGCTAACGTTGCTGATAAAGTCGCCCTACTTACCAATGATTTTGGGAGCAGTCCCGAAGGATTAAAAAAATACGTAAAGAGGATGATTAATGCCCGCAACCAGCCCGTGCTCTTAGCTAAAGGTTGTGATATTTTAGCTAATGTCCGCACTTGGCCTGATAAGGAGATGGCTATAAGGCAGCTTGCAACAAAAATTCCGGCTTATAAAGCAATCGGAGAGGCGGTTTGCGCCCAAGCCGCACGGGACTACGAAGCCATTGCTGCTCAAAAAGTCCGTCGATTGATTATTGAAGCGTTGCAAAAAAAGTGTTCAGAATTTGGCCTTCAGGCGCCCGCGTTTTAGCGGGCTTTTAATTTGCTATAATAAAGAAAATTTTCATAACGAATTCACAATTGGGGCATTAAATCAAAATAGGAATTTAACACTATGAGAAGAGGAGTCGCAACATTTACGCTTGATCACGGTCACTGCCCGCCATGGCTCTTTGAGCGCATGGTTAAACTCGGTAGAGAAATTGTCCGAGTAATGGTTGAGGAATATGGTCCACACGAATTTGTGGCCCGACTCGGTGATCCAGTTTGGTTTCAATCTCTGGGAACAGTGCTTGCCTTTGATTGGAACGCAAGCGGTCTTACCACTATTCTTACTGCGGCACTAAAAGAGTCTCTGCTGGGCAATGAACAAGACTTTGGAATCTATATTTGCGGCGGTAAAGGAAAAACCTCCCGAAAAACGCCAGAGCAGATTATTAACTGGAGTGATAAAGCAGGATTTACCGAATCTGAAGCAAATTCTTTGGTATACAACTCAAGAATGAGTGCCAAAGTAGATAGCGCCTTAGTTCAAGACGGGTTTGAGATATATCACCACTGTTTTGTTTTTTCTAAAGATGGCACCTGGACAGTAGTTCAACAGGGGATGAATACTCAAAAAAAGTCTGCGCGGCGTTATCATTGGTCATCAGATTCTCTCAACGACTTTATTGTTGAGCCACATTCAGGGATTATGTCTGACGCAAGAACAAAAGCCTTGAATATGACCGCCGTTGCCAGCGAGAAAAATCGTGAGTTATCACTTGAGTTGGTGAGTGGCGGATTCGGATCTCTCCAAAAAGATCTTCAATTGCTGCAGAAACATTTTTCACCTCTTTCTAAGATGGCAAAAGTTCAGGCTGGTCAGGAACAGCTTACTTTTATGGAATTAGCTCATCGAGAATTTCACTCCCATCCTGTGATGAACGAAAATTTTGCCAAGAGTAAGTATTTGGATAAAATTTTCCAAATCTTGTGCGAGGTAAAACCAAAAGGATATGAATCTCTTGTAAGCATGGAAGGCGTTGGTCCCAAGACAATTCGGGCTTTGTCCTTGGTTAGTGAAGTAATTTACGGCGCACCAGCTTCATATAAAGACCCGGCTCGGTATAGTTTTGCCCATGGAGGAAAAGACGCCACGCCTTATATGGTAGATCGCCCAACCTACGATCGCACTATTGCTACTTTTAGAGATGTGATTGGCAAGTCTAAGTTAGACCTCACCGATAAGCGAAAGATTCTCCAGCGACTCTAGTCTTCTCATCTATATTTATGAAACGTACCTCATTTCCCATGATCGTTTATTTTGGTTTTTTTGCACTGATTTTAGGATTTATTTATTTATGGCAGATCAATAGTAGTGTAGCCGCAGCTAAGTCAAACTTTTTTGTTTCCAATACCACAAAACTGCCTTTTAAACTTCCTACCGGGTTTTCAATCTCTTATTTTGCAAAACATCTCCATGAGCCTAGCGCGCTAACTTGGGACAATGCAGGTAATCTTTTGGTTGCCGAACGCTCAGCCAATCAGATCGTAGCCTTGAAGGATCGGAACCATGATGGAATATCTGAAGACAAAATTGTTATCGTTAGAGACATTCGCAATCCAACCGCGATTGCTGTTAAGTGTTCGCCAGTAGATAAGTCATATCTGGATGGAACCATCAGAGAATTAGACGAAACTGGAATAATACAAAACTCTTGTCATCTATATGTGAAATCTCCTAAGGGAGTATCGGCTTATGATTATGATGCTCAATCCTCAAAAGCAATTTATGCAGGAGACGTGATAATGAGTGATCACGAATGGTTTAAATTAATAGGAAATACGGCTCAAGCCGAAACAACAGAAGATCTTTGCCAACTAACAGAGAACCAAGCCTTGTGCGATGACTCTTCAAAAACATTTTTAAACTTAGCCAAAGAAGAAAGATCTCCAAGCATGGCTTTGGTTCCAATAAATGGCTGGCCAACTGATTATCAATATAATGTTCTGGTCGCTTATCCAGGAGCTGATAATGGCAGTGCTCCTACAGGATATAAGGTGGCTCGTTATAAATATGATTCAGAGGGTGGTTATCTGGGGCAAGAAGACTTTATATCAGGCTGGCTAAGCGGGGGAAAGATACTAGGAAAGCCAACTTCTTTGTTGGTTGGTCCAGATAATGCTTCCTATATAACAGACTTGTATGTCGCAGATGCTACGGGGTCAATTTTTCGAGTGTCTTATAGGGGACAATTCCTAAGCAAACACAATAAAGGAGTGCTTACTGATAGGATGGAAAAAAGTAATTAAATATGCTAGTCTAAAGTCATGGATAATACAAAAAACACTCCCCGAGATACATTCTTGTATCTGCTCTCAGTTATCACGCTTATTATAAGCGCAGTAGCTTTTGGTATTTTGGTATACCAATTTGTAGACCTTAGATTCCCTGATGCGCTCAATGGCGGTTATTATTACCCAATCTCAGCCGCTAAAAACACGATTCGGCAGTCATTAGCTGCACTAATCGTGGTATTTCCTGTATTTGTTTGGATTTCATGGTTCTTAAGACGAGATGTTGAACGAAACGCAGAAAAAAAGGAGCTTAAAATTAGAAAATGGCTTTTGTATTTTACCGTCTTCGTGGCCTCTCTTATTATTATCGGAGACCTTGTTGCTTTAATCTATAGCTTCCTCAATGGTGAGTTGACGGCTCGGTTTATCTTTAAAGTACTTACGATCCTCTTTATTGCGGCTTCCAGCCTTTTCTACTACCTGGCTGAGCTAAGAGACACCTCTTACCCTCGCAGAATATTTCAAGGAGTAGTCTTCGGAGTTGTGGCTGTGGCCTTGGTTTTTGGATTCTACAAAGCGGGCTTGCCTCAAAACCAGCGTCTTCAAAATTTTGATGACAGAAAAATCTCTGATTTGAGCTCAATACAATATCAGATTGTAAACTATTGGCAGCGCAAACAGCAGATGCCTCCCCGCATAGAAGATCTAAATGACCCAATTTCAAGTTATATGGTGCCAGTGGATCCACAAACTAACCAGCCATATGAATATCATCCAGTCGGTCCAAAGTCATTCCAACTTTGCGCGTCTTTCAATTACGCAAATAAAGACCAGGGGAATGGCAGTATTCCGATGGGAGCCAACTGGGCACATGAACAAGGGAGATCTTGCTTTGACCGAAACATAGACCAAGATTTATACCCACCAGTAAAATCAATGCCAATACCATTCTAAACTTATGACAAAAAACATATTAATGTATGCGCTAGTTATAATTGTGGTTTTAGTCGGGATCTGGCTTTTCAAAGGTAAGGTTAATAAATCGTCATTAGGACTCAATTCTAATCCTTCCAATTCTCCAGAAGCCTCTCCGACTGCTTCCGTTTCTCCATCCGCACCTCCTCAAGGTAAAGTTGTTACGTTAAAGGACGGCTTACAGATGCAAGACCTTGTGGTTGGAACCGGCGCACAGGCCATTGTTGGAAAGTTAGTATCCGTTCAATACACAGGCTGGCTTACTAATGGAACAAAGTTTGATAGCTCATATGACCATGGACAACCTTTTCAGTTTCAACTTGGCGCAGGTCAAGTTATAAAAGGTTGGGATGAAGGGGTTCAAGACATGAAGGTAGGCGGCAAACGAAGATTGGTAATCCCTGCGTCATTAGGATACGGTAGTCAGGCAATGGGGAACGTTATTCCAGCAAACTCAACTCTTGTTTTTGATGTAGAACTTCTTGCGGTGTCTCAGTAGGTCGACTTTACAACACCCAAAAATGTGTTGTGGATAATTAATACCACACCTGTGGATAACTTTTTAAGCTGTAGGGGAGGGGAATCTCTATAATGGCTTGGATTTATCTAGCTTTATTTGCCTATCTTTTGGATTCAGTTGTCTTTATCATAGACAAAAGACTTCTTCAAAAATCAATTCCGCATCCAAGCGCTTATGTATTTTTTGTTTCTCTCCTGAGCGTCTTTGGTCTTTTCCTGATCCCCTTTGGTGTTCATCTGGTTAGTACCTATATTTTTTTTCTGGCTGGTGTTTCCGGCTTTGCCTTTTTTATGGGTACATTGTGGATGTACCATGCAATGAAAGATTCTCGCTTGGTTGATGCGATGCCAGTCGCAGGTGCGCTAACAGCCCTAGTCACATTTGTGCTTAGCCGCTGGCTATTACCAGAACCAACTACTTTATTTAAGCTGCTAGCTTTTATGTTGCTTGTGGGTGGTACTTTCTCTCTATCTTATTTCCACCTTTCAGATCGAGTTATTCGCAACATCGTAAAAGCAAGCGTGGCTCTCGGCGTCTCCTATATCGCTTTAAAACTTTTATTCTTATCTACGAATTTTGTCAGCGGATTGTTTTGGTCCAGAAGCGGCATGTTACTAGGAGGACTTAGCTTGTTGCTGTTTTCTAAAAGCCGTTCCGAGATTGTAGAGTCTTTCCATAACATAAGAACTGAGCCAGGAGTTATTTTTATACTCAACAAATTTCTTGCAGGCTTTGCCTTTGTACTACTTTACTATGCTGTAAAAATTGGAAGCGTCGCCTTTGTAAACGCATTGCAAGGGGTTCAATACATATTTATTTTAATTTTTGGAAGCATCTCTACAATAATGGGTACAGCCTCGCCCATTGATCAAAAATTTAACTGGCGAAAGGGAATCGCTACTCTGGGTATTGTTTCAGGTTTAATACTTTTGTTTATATAGTCTTGAAAATTTGAGGGGAATATGGGAGGGTAATTAATTATGACTAGCCAAGAGCCTTTTTCTCAACTAGTAATCTTGCTCTCTCAGAGCCTCCTTGCTTTACATGACGATTTTTTTGTCCAAAAAATAACTCGTCATATTCAGACTCTAATTACTGTTCATTTGCAAAGCCACAACGTCGCACAATATTATCTTTTAGAATTAATTCAAATTAATTCCTTGATTGAAACATTAGAAACGATCAGCCATCTTAATCTTGGGAATAAAAAACAAATTACACTCGCCTACCGTTTATTACTGGAATACAAACTTTACTTAATTCAGAATAAGAAGAGTAATCAAAGAAATCCAATCAAGAAAGCGGAGCCAGCTGCAAAGAAGCCCCAACATAAATTAAACTCAACTCAAGAAAAAATAATTAGTTTTATAAAAAGAATGTCTGAAAGTCGGGCTAAAGAAATTATAAACGAATTCAGTTTATTTTCCGAAAGAACTGTTAAAAGGAACTTAAAAGAGCTTACAAGCGCAGGATTGCTAGAAAAGAAAATCAAAGATAACGCCACGTTCTACCTAGCTAAGAGTTGATTTTTATATTCAGCATGATATATCACATGAATTGGAGCTTTTGAGTCTGCTGTGTCGGCGATATCAGATTATTATCCCTCCTTAATCTGATAGCACCCACGGCAGACTCAAGAATTTCAATGTCTCAAATAAATTTTAGAATTCTTGGAGGGGTGCTTTTAGGCATCTTTTTTGTTACTTTTATTCTAGCTCACAGGTCCAGTCGATCTTTAGAAGCAAAAATGACTTCTTTGCCTAAACAAAGTCAATCTATGGCTGCAAAACCTAAATCTAAAGCATATTTGTCACCTAGCCCCTTGGTGACACGTAGTGACAATGGTGACATTGTCACTACTGTGGTGCTGTCACCTTCAATGTCACCATTGTCACCAACGATAAATGTTACTCCTGTGCCCACTCCACACGTAAGTCCCTCCACTCTGCCAACACTTTTACCCATCCCGAGCCAGTCACCGTCTCCAACTGTCACAACACCGCCTTTATCACCATCACCTTCTGTTCCTAGAGTTGTCATAAATGAAATTGCTTGGATGGGTACAGAAAGCTCGGCTAATGACGAATGGATTGAGTTATATAATGATTCCGGATATGCCGTTAAGCTTACCGGGTGGATGCTTAAAGCCCTAGATGGCAGCCCGTCTATAAGTCTTGAAGGAACTATCCAGGCTCATGGTTACTATCTGATTGAAAGGACTGATGATACCACCGTTTTAGATGTATCAGCAGATCTTGTATCCGCTTTTGGCCACGGATTAAGCAATGCTGGAGAAAACTTGATCTTAATAGATAATCATAATGAAATCATGGATCAGGTGGATTGCTCGGGTGGTTGGTTTGCTGGCGATAACACTTCAAAGTCATCAATGGAGAGAAAAAGTGCAGAGTCTTTGGGTGGGGCTTCTGGTAACTGGGTAACAAATAATGGAACCCTAAAAAATGGACATGACCAGGCAGGAAACACTATTGGAGGTACTCCCAAACAAAGCAACAGCATTTCTGGCTAATATGGGGCTAATTGATTATCCACAATTTTGCTATTGTTTAACTCTTTTAGTGCGCTACAATAGATCCAGAAGTTACACATCAGTGTGTTGCTTCACTGACCCCTAAAAATAGATATCTAAAAAGGTGGGCAATCAAAAACCCAGCTAAATTGACTTTTTAGCAGAGGTGCGATATCATTAAGAAAAGGGGCATTATCTCTAGTTAAAACCTAGTAAAAACGCCAAAAATATGACCAAATAAACCGCTATTTAAACCAAATAACCGCTTGAGGGTTATTTCTTCGTTTAAATAAGCTTCCTGCCTCTGTGTATATTATCCATGTGCCCAGAGGTAGAAAGCTTAGGGAGGAACATTAAAAACTAGGCGAAAAGACAAAAATGATGCGAATGAATGATATATGTTTTAGTTGTAAACAACCGAGTCTGGTCTAGCTTATCCGTATGTAGTTGCTTGGTCGAATATAGCGACTGCAAACTTCTTTAAGGAGGGATAATTAGGCAAGGCTCTTCAGCGATCTTCGTAAACTCGTAGATCGTTGTATTGATGAGTAGTTAAATTATATTCTGTTCTTGTGCTAGTCGATGTATCCTCAATGAGTGATATAACGAGCATGAGTCAGAACTAACAATAAAAAATAAAATGAGTAATCCATTACAAGGAACTCGAAACGTCTTAGTCAAAGGCGCTTCTGTTCTTACAACGGTAGCGACCATGTTGTCGTTATCAGGATTTGCCTATCTTGCTCCAGTAGCAAGTGCAGCAGTTCCATCCGATTACGGCCTTAAGGAAGGTAATGTAATCAGCGCAGCTGGTTCTTCAGACCCAGATGTGTACATCGTTAATGACTGGGGTTACAAGCGATTGTTCCTCAATCCTGTAATCTTCAGCTTCTACGGACACTTAGGTGGTTTTTCTGCAGTAAAGAATGTCACCCCATCTGTTCGAGATGCTTTCCCAACTTCCGGTTTATTCCGAAATTGTGAAACAGGCGATCAGAAAGTATGGGCAGTCGAAGTAAACGGTGAAGACACCGCTATGCTTCATTGGGTAAATGTTTCAGGCGATGCTGCTGTTTCACAGGATTCTAACTTCTTTAAGAAAGTATTCTGCATAAACAACAACGAAGCCAACTGGTACCCAAAGAGTTCAGTTGCTTACACTGCATTAAATCAGGTTCCAGTATATGCTCGTGTTCCTGGTCAGACTCCATCCCCAACTGGTCCTTTGTCAGCAAGCTTAGCTTCTGATAATCCAGCTGCTGGAACTGTTATGGAAACCCAAGCATTAGCTGACTTGGCACATTTCAACATCTCCGGTTCAGGAGTTGTTACTACTATCGAATTGCAGAGACTTGGAGTTTCTGGAGATACTACGCTTTCTGATGTTTACTTATTTGTAAACGGAGCTCGTGTATCTGATTCTGGCAGCGTATCAAGTGGAAAAGTTACTTTCTCAAACGGAAGTGGCATATTTACTGCTCCTGCAACAGTTTCAGTTCGAGCCACGATTGCTGACACCACTTCTGGTCAGACCCTTGGAGTCGCTTTGACTAAAGTTAATACTTCAGTCGTAAGCGTTTCAGGCAATATGATGACCGTTGCTGCTGATCCTACTGGATCCTTAGCTACCTTTACAGTTGGTTCAGCTACTGGTCCTGGAGACTTCAATCCTCAGAACGATGTAAATGTCTGGCAATCAACTTTGAGTATTTCAAACGAAAATGTTTGGTTGAAGAGACTTACAGTTCGCGAGCTTGGTTCAGTTGACAATGGCGACATCCGAAACCTCCGATTATTCGTAGACGGTGTTCAAGTTGCCTCAACTCCAAACTTAAATGTAGATGGCTACGCAACATTCTTGGCTAACCAAAAAATGTTAAGCGGCAGCCGAGTATTAAAGGTCGTTGCAGATGTAGTTGGTGGTTCAACCCGAACCATGCAATTTTCATTGCGAGGTTACTATGACATTGATTTAACCAGCGATGGATACGGAGTAGGACTTAAATCAACAAGCAGTTTCCCAATCTCTGCTACGTCCTCAACTATTGGTTCACCTAGTATCACCGTAATCAAGGCAACAGATTCTCCATCAGGAGACATAGTTGATGATTCAAGCGATGTGGTTTTGGGCCGATTTACCCTAACTGCATTTGGTGAAGCTGTTAAAATTGAAACTCTTTCTTTCCGAGCTTCAACTTCAGCTGTAACAACCGACTCTCTCCGAAATGGACGAGTCTTGATCAATGGTCAGCAATACGGTAGCACTACAACCTTAGCTACAACTGGAGATCTAACCGATGCTTCAACTTCATACACAGTTAACTACACGCTCCAACCTGGAACGCCAGCAACTGTTGAAGTTCGAGCTGATCTTCACGAAGCTTCTGGTGATACTGATAGCGTATCTGCAAACGAAATCATCTCCCTATTAATGGAAGGTGGAGACAACAATAACGGTACTGGTGTAAGTTCTGCCGCACAGGTAGACGTCCCAAGTACTTCTATCGAGTCTAATAACCAGACAGTAAAATCTGGTTCGATGACCTTAGCTAAATACACCTCATATGCTAACCAGAGTGTCGTAACTCCAAATTCAAACTTGAAACTTGGTCACTACGTATTATCTGGTGGTTCAGCCGAAGATGTTAACATCAATACTGTTAACGTTGGATTCACTGAAACTGGAGCATGGGCTGTTACTGCTTTGAGCAATGTAACTCTAGTTGTAAAGAATCAGAGCGGAAGTGTTGTCTATACTGCTGCTCCAAAAGCAACCGTATCTTCAACTGCCAGCTCTTCATATTCTGTAAACTTCTCATTGCCAAAGAATCAGAGCTACCAAATCGAGGTATGGGGTGCAGTAAGTGCAGTTACCAGCGGTACTATGACCGCAACTATGGATGTAAGCGGTACATCGGCTCTATCAGCCTCAACCGTTACTTCAGCCACAGCTGTTATTGGTCAAACCTTAACTGCTGCAACAGGAACAATTGCTTCAGCAGTATCAGGTGCTACACCAGTCGCAAAGATGGTTGCTGCTAATACGACTTCAGCCGCAGCTGCATTCGACTTTGCTGCTACAAACGATGTCTTCACTATTCAAAAATTAGTGTTTGACATGGATAGTGGTGCTGTCGCAGCCGGTGCGGTGGCAAATGTCATCGTAAAGGATGGCGGCGTAATTGTAGCAAGCGCTCCTTTGAACGCTGCTTCAGTCAGCTTCAGCGGATTAAATATCATGGTGCCTAATAATGACACTAAGACTTTGACCGTTGAGTTGCAGTACGGCAATGTTGGTGTTGGAGCCGCAAGTACTGCTGCTAATGCTAAATTGAACCTCGAGTCTTTTGAAGCTCGAGATTCTGTAGGTAGTGTTACTTCTAACACTACAGAGAGACAGGGCAATAATATCTTTGTTCACAAAGGCTACCCATCAGTTTCAGCCGTAGCTTTACCAGCAACCATATTGATCCCTGGCGAATTGACGATGGCTAAGTTCTCCATAATGGCGAACGGTAGCACTATCGGCATAGCATCGATGAGTTGGGATATCAGCAAGGCGACCGATACGGTTCTTGCCTCAGCTTCAACGACTGCTAAACTCTTCATTGATGGCACGGATGTATCTTCATTGGGTGTGTTCACTTCAAATGGTATTGGTAATGGTCAGACCTCTGGTTTGATTAACTTTGCCTTCACCAGCGAATATCAGATCTCCGGAGGAACCTCCAGAGTATTCGAACTGAAGAACACTGTAAGCTCAATCGGTACAACCGGAAGCTTGCTCACTCAATTCAAGATGGGTAACAGTTCAGCGATAGCGCCAAACACGGCGATCGTCGTTGGTACTGGTACTAACTTGACTTGGACTGATCGGTCAGCTTCTAGTCATGCTTATACGTCAGCTGACTGGATGAATGACAACTTGGTCAAAGATTCAACTGCACAAGCACTTGTGAAGTAATGAACTAAGATCAACAAAAACTGCCCAAACGGGCAGTTTTTGTTTACAAGAAATTAAGTTATACTTATTGTATGAATAAGTATTTAATTATGTTTGCGAGTGCTGCTGTTGTGTGTGCTTTATTGTTTTTTGTGATACATAAACCAAGCACTCCCTTGATTAAAGCGACACCCACTCCCGTTGCAACAAAAACTACAACCCCAGGAGCCGCCCCTCTACCTATTACTTCTTCAACACCTAAGACTACTCCTAAGACTTCTCAAAAACCAAGCATCAGTTTGACACCTAATCCAACTTCCACTCCTAATCCTACTTTTTTGCCTACTCAAACGCCCTCACCAACCTCCAGCCCAACTCCAGTAACTCCTTCTTCAACCCCGACTTCTAACTCCCCAGTTATACAATCATTGAGTTCAACGTCTGTCCGTCCGAATGAATACTTCCATATCTTGGGAACTAACTTTATGGTTAATGGTGTAAGTCAGATACAAACAGTTAAGATTGGTGAATGGTCTGTGGCATTTGGTGTTCAAAGTAATGGCGATATTTTAACTTCGATGCAAGTTAGCTACTATGGCATCTTCAATGTCTCGATTATTAGTGTTAACGGAGCGGTGACTACACTGCCCAACGCATTAACCGTTAGACAATAAGATTAAAACCAAAAACCGCCCGAAGGCGGTTTTTGTTTTAGAGTAATGCTTCAAACTCTCGGACCATGGTGTCTATGTTGAACTTAAAGAGTACTGTTTGATGTGCTTGGATTCCTAGTTGCTGTCTTAAGAGTTCGTTGCTAAGGAGTTCTTCAATCCTTTGAGCAATAGTTGAGGAATCACCAACATTTACGGAATAACCATTTTTACCATCTTCTATTATCTCCGGTACCGCACCTACCTTGGTGGCAATAACAGGGAGCTTTGCCACCATAGCTTCCAGAACACTCCAAGGAAAGCCTTCTTTGCTAGAAGATAAGACAAACAGGTCAAGGCCAGGTAAGTACTGGGCCGCATTTGGTATCTTTCCTAATAAGATTACTTTGTCTTCTAGGTTCTTTCTTTTAATTATGGATTCTAGCTTTTGCCTTTGTGCTCCACCACCTATGATGCAGAAGATGGTATCATCTTGCTTTACTAGAGCAGCGGCATCGATGAATGTTTCTAGATTTTTAGCTGGATAAAAATTGGCGATAGTACCCACAATATGTTCTGCCGATTTTCCTATACGTTTGAAGAGCTCCATTCGGGATTCTTCCCTGGAGAGGAACTTAATATAAGGATC
>JAIFWG010000065.1 GCA_019662005.1 Candidatus Parcubacteria bacterium | reverse complement strand
TTGCTCTGGGTTCATTTCTCCAAGACCTTTATAGCGTTGAATAGAAACTCCGCTAATTTTTTCTTCAGCCTGACCGTTACCTTCAGAGTCTCCTAAGCTTTCCAGAACTTCACGGCCTGCAAGGTCGCTAACTTCCCCATCCTCATCGCCAGCTTTGGCTTTCTTGGATGGTTTTGATGCAGCATCTTTTCGAAACTCGTCTAGGATTTTATCTTTTTCCGCATCGTTATAAGCGTACTGAATCTTGGATGATTTTTGTACTTTGTATAATGGCGGCTGGGCAATATAAAGATGGCCCTTTTCAATAATTTGAGGGAAGTATCGGTAGAACAAAGTTAAAAGCAATGTTCGAATGTGAGAACCGTCAACGTCAGCATCGGTCATGATTACAATCTTGTGATAGCGAAGTCTTGCAAGATCAAACTCTTCTGCAATCGCAGTACCCATAGCAATAATCAAAGCTCGAATTTCTTGCGAGGCGAGCATTTTATCCAAACGGGCTTTTTCTACATTTAAAATCTTACCTCTCAATGGCAAGATGGCTTGAGTACGACGGTCACGAGCAGATTTGGAGCTGCCGCCGGCGCTGTCTCCCTCTACAATAAAGAGTTCTGATTCTGAAGCATCTCGACTTGAACAATCAGCCAATTTGCCGGGCAAAGTCATTCCTTCCAAAGCACCTTTTCGCAACACAGTCTCACGAGCGGCTTTTGCAGCCATGCGGGCTTTGGAGGCAAGAATAACTTTATCCAAGACTTCGCGAGCATCGTTAGGGTTTCGTTCTAACCAATCGGAGAACTCTAGGTTCATTACGGTTTCTACTGCTGCACGAGCATCCGGAGTTCCAAGCTTAGCTTTAGTCTGACCTTCAAATTGTGGGTCTCGAAGTTTTACAGATACAACGACTGTTAATCCTTCTCGGACGTCTTCTCCCGAAAGGTTTTCATCTTTTTCTTTCAAAAAACCATTCTTGCGGGCATAGTCATTTAATATACGAGTTAGTGCTGAACGAAAACCAGTCGTATGAGTTCCGCCTTCGATAGTATGAATATTGTTAGCAAAAGACAATTCGCGGCTGGTAAGCTCTTCTACATATTGCAATGCAACTTCAACGAATATGCCATTTTGTTCTTTGCCGGTATAGAAAATATTTTTATGCTTTGCTTCTTCACCGTGGTTCAAAAAATCCACATATGAAACAATGCCGCCCTCAAAATAGAAGGTGTAGTCTGAACCATAAGAAATTTCTTTTTTGTTATCTGGACGAATTGCGATAACTGGATTTCGTTCATCTTTGACAGTAATCTTAACGCCTTTGGTTAAATAGGCTTGCTGACGCAAGTGGTTAAGAATTACATCTCTATCAAATTCAATAGTTGTGAAAATAGAAGCATCAGGTTGGAATGTGATGATTGTGCCGGTTGTATTGGTCTTACCTACTTTTTTAACTGGGCCCAAAGGCTTACCGATTTTATATTCCTGAGCAAAAACATCCGGCTTTCGATGGACTTCGGCTTTCATCCAAGTTGAGAGAGCATTTACAACTGATAAACCCACACCATGCAAACCTCCAGAGACTTTGTATGCGCCTGAATCGAACTTGCCTCCAGCATGCAGAGTGGTTGCCGCTAATTCCAAAGCTGACTTTTTTAACTTTGGATGCATGTCGGTAGGAATACCTCGGCCATCGTCAGTCACACGAACTTTATTTTCTGGCATTAAAACAACTTCAATGTTTTTAGCGTGGCCAGCCATCGCTTCGTCTAGCGAGTTGTCAAAAACTTCCCAAATTAAGTGATGTAAACCATCGGGTCCAGTGGATCCGATGTACATGCCTGGTCGCTTACGAACTGGTTCTAGCCCTTCGAGTACCTGAATATCCTTAGCGCTATACGATTGTTTTAAGTCTTCTTTTTCGGCCATATTTGAACGAGTAATCCCGCAAAGAGCGGGAATCTTTAATACTTAAAGTATAGCATTTCTACCCACAAAAATCAACTGATTTTTGTGGGTATTTTTTATCTTATTTCGGCACCAAATTGCTTGATGGTTTCGTCGTATATCTGCTTCTGCAAAGGGTCGATTTCTTCGGTAGTAAGTGTGCGCTCGTTGGAGCGGTAAATAATCCTATAGGTATAGCTCATCTTGTCTGATCCGAACTTCTCATCGTTTTCGTATTTATCTAGCAGTTTAACTTCTTCGACTAAATCACCGCCAATATCGCGGATCAAATCAAAATAGTTATTAGGAATAAAATTTTTGGAAACAATAAACGAAATATCTCGAGTAATTGGTGGAAACTTTGAAACTTCTTTATATTTATTGCCCAACTTGAGCTGCCGCTTCACCCTCTCGTCTTGAGACCACAATAATCTGATATCAGGAAGCTCCATACTAATAATTGCTAACCGCTCCAAACCAAAACCAAATGCCCAGCCATTCCATTTTGAAGAATCAACGCCAAATTTTTCCAAGACGCTGCCTTTAACTACACCGGAACCCAATACTTCAACCCATTGGCCATCCCCCTTATCAATTTCCATCTCCAATGATGGATCGGTGTAAGGAAACGTATCTTTATTAAACCTATATTTCACGTCCGCACCGAAAACTGCCTTAGCTATAGTTGCAAGAACATTTTGCAAATCTTCAGTTGTAATTATTTTCTGGTCTTTAGGCGCTAGATACCATCCATCTAATTGATGGAATACGTTCATATGGTGTCGGTCAATTTCGTCTTTGCGATAAACTTTTCCATATGAGAAAGATCCTACCGGCTCACCTGCCGCCATCTTCTTTTTAATATTCTCGTCTTTTAAGTAGTAGTACCACATCACCGTTGTGTGGGTTCGAAGAATATTTTTTTCGTCTACATAATAAGTGTCGGACTTAGAACGAGCAGGGTGATCTTTTGGAAAATCAAATAGATCAAAGCTAATATCGGCAGGAACAATTTCAGGAACATCAATAACGTCAAAATCTTTAAAGTCAGGTTGGGCTAAAATACGTTCTACCATCTCATTGAGAGGATTGTCTTGAGTACGAGATAGGTCAGGCATAGCTAAAAAGCGGCTCATGCGCTGGGAATCTGGATCAGTTTTTTGTCCTAATTGCTGACGAAGCAATTTTTCTTCTTCGGTTGAGACCGTAATGTTCATTGTAGAAAGATTATACCCCGAGATTAAAGCCGGAGCAAGCTATTCGGCCATAGCATCTTCTGAAATAGAAACGCTGGGATGGTTAAGCCGG
>JAIFWG010000064.1 GCA_019662005.1 Candidatus Parcubacteria bacterium | reverse complement strand
AAGCAGAGCTAGCTCAAATTGGCGCATCTTTGCTCCAAACCAGAGAGGCAGCGAAGCCGCACTATAAACCTATTCCTCGCTCCTCTCTTGTTAGGTCTTTACCCAACGATAGCTTTAGCAAACTTGCAAGAGAAATAGAGCGTTCGGCTCGGTCAACCTCTCAATCTGTTCAAGCGCCAAAATACGAAGAAGAGCCCGCTGTTGAGGAACCAATCGTTGATGTTATTTTAGCCTCAGCACCCTCAAAACCTTTACCCGCGAATCATCCAGTTGAAGATTGGATTCAAAATCGGCCAATATTAAAAAAAAATAAACCCAAGTGGCCAAAATTTAATTTTAGATTTTCACTTCCTAGCAACAAAATATTAATTGTAGGCGCAGTTGCTTTGGTTGGCCTAGCCTCATTTGCAAAATATGGACTTAGGGTTAAACAAGAAGCCACCAATAGTGGGACAGTGGCAGTGCAAAATCTCCAGGAAGCCAGCTCAAATTTAAAAGCACTAGACTTTGCTGGTGCTTCCAATAATTTTATTAAAGCCTACGAAAGTTTTGCCCAAGCTGGCGAGCATCTTGGATTGCTTGGACTTGTGGGCGATCTGCCTGGCGGCGGTTCTGTAAAGTCGGCAAAAAATTTAATCAAAGTGGGCCAGCTTTTATCTGATGCAGGCGCAGCTATGACCCAAGCCTTAAGCGCAGTCCAAAAAACTGGTTCACTAGCAAACCTAGATAACGCAAATGTGCCCGTTGGTCCCATTATGGATGCAATGAAGAAGGCTCTGATTGTTTCGGCCAAAGATATTAACGATGCAAAAGGACTTCTTGCCGATATTGATGATTCAATCATTCCCGAAGACAAGCGAGCTGTCTTTGACGAACTCAAGCAACAGATTCCAGAATTTTCTAAAACTATTAATGACGGAATTGAGTTTGCCAAATTTTTACAAAACCTAACTGATGGGTCAGGTACAAAGCGTTATTTAATTTTATTGGAAAACCCAAGCGAACTTAGACCAGTGGGCGGATTCCCTGGTACTTATGCTTTGCTTGAGTTCAATGACGGCAAACTTCAAAAATTATTTGTGGATGATGTCTATAATGCTGATGGCCAACTTAAAGAGTTGATTGTTCCACCGCTCCAATTGCAGCACATTACCCCAACCTGGGGCATGCGCGATGCAAACTGGTTTATAGATTTTCCAACTTCAGCCCGCAAAGTCCAAGAATTTTATAAAAAGGATACCGGCCAACCGGTAGATGGTGTTTTTGCTGTAAATCCAAAGATCGTTGCCGACATCTTAAAAATTACAGGCCCCATTGCAATGCCCGAATATAAATTAACTTTGACGCAAGAAAATTTGCTCACTACGATTCAGGACCAGGTTGAATATGGAGCAAACCGAGTTCAGCCCAAACAAGTCGTTAAGGACTTTGCTGCCAAACTTTTCAATAAAATTTATGATTCGCCATCAGCGCAATGGATGGCCATGTTTAATGTATTTATTCAGGCAATGAATGATAAAGAGGTGTTGATGTCATTTAATAACTTATCTCTTGAAACCTTTGCCGTAGATCACGGCTTTAGCGGCAAAGTATCTGCAACTAAAGGCGATTATGTAATGCCGACTATTACCAATGTTAAAGGTTCAAAAACTGACACTGTAACTGATACCTCTTTTATTCTTGATACTAAGTTTGAAGCAGGGAGTGTGGTGCATACTTTAACGATTACAAGAGTCCACAATGGCGGCAAGACTAAGTTTGGATTCTACAACAAACAAAATCCTGCTTATATCCGAGTTCTCGTTCCTGACAACGCAGAATTAATTGGCGTGAATGGAAATGATAATCCAAACTTTGCGCCATTAGTTCAATACGATAGTTCAATACGATAAAAAATTTGTTCGTGACGAAGATCTGTCTAAATTTGAAACCAGCGGTAATAGCAATCACGTAACAGGCGTAACTACATATCGCGAAGCAGGAAAGTCAGAAGTTGGCTTCTGGATGATTACAAATGCCGGCCAATCAAAAACTATTTCCATGCAATACAGAGTGCCAGTAAAATTAGATTCTTCTTATCAAGTCTACGTTCAAAAACAGCCGGGCCTGGAGGTAAAATCATTTACGTTTTCAATGCAAAAACCTACGGACCGCGAACCAATTGAATCATTCCCAGTTCTCACCGAGTCAGGCAACAACCTCTCTTGGACAGGCGATTTTATCAATGATCTCCCCATAAAAGTAAACTTTAAGTAGTGTGGTATACTGACCCTCATGTTTAAGTCTAAGATTTTCAGAGCGAGCGTGGTGATCGGGTCTTTTAGTTTTATCGCTGATGTTGTGGCTTTGCTGCGTGACCGGATTTTAACTTCGCATTTTGGCGCATCTCGCGTGTTGGATATTTATTATAGCGCCTTTAAGCTTCCAGATTTAGTTTTTAATTTGCTTGTACTCGGGGCGGTGTCATCGGCCTTTATTCCAGTTTTTATTAGCGAATACAAAAAAGATGAGCGTAACGCTTGGCGTGTTGCCCAAAATTTTGCATCAATTATTTTTGTTCTCGTTGTTATGGTTGCGGCAGTACTATAGTTTTTTGCTGGCCATGTAGTTTCTTTGATTGCTCCTGGATTTTTAGGCGCTGATAGGGAATTAGCAATTACCTTAACCAGATTAATGCTACTCTCGCCAGTATTATTTTCTTTAAGTACGATCTTTGGTTCAATTTTACAATCATTGGAACGTTTCTGGGCTTATGCTATTGCCCCGGTTCTATACAATGCTGGAATTATCGTGGGCGCTTTATATTTTGTGCCTTGGATGAAAGCTCACGGCCATGCTGAAGTGCTCGGCCTAGGCTTTGGTGTTGTTCTTGGTGCTCTTATGCATTTTATATTGCAGGCCATTGCGGCTAAGATGGCTGGATTTAAATTTAAATTGATCTTTGATTTTGCTGATCAGAACTTTAGAAAGATTTTTAAACTAATGATTCCCAGAACGATTGGTTTGGGAGCATATAGCATTGATTCAGTTGTTGTAAACGCAATTGCATCAACGATGGCTGCGGGAAGTATTGCTGTTTTGAACGTCGCTAATAATTTGCAGTTTGTACCAATCGCTGTAGTGGGTGTTGCTGCTGCAACAGCAGTGTTTCCCAGACTCTCCATGCACGCTTCCAGCCAAGAAAAAAAAGAATTTGAACAGAAATTAAATTCCGCGTTAAGAACCACAGCGCTTATTGTTACGCCGCTTGCGGTGGCTGGAATATTCTTAAGTCATTGGGCTATCAATCTTTTGTTTGGGGTGGGATTATTCCGCGGGACAAGCATTGATCTGACTGCGTCGGTATTAATGATCTTCATGTTTGGTGTTGTGGCTCAAAGTTTGATTCCCATTCTGTCTCGTGCTTTTTATGCCATGCACAACACTAAAATTCCGGTTACCGTTTCTATTTTTTCTATAATTATCAACCTAAGTTTAGCTTGGTTAATGACCTTTCACTTCCACGCTGATGTTAGAGGATTAGCAATCGCTTTTGCGGTTGCGGGTAATATAAACTTCCTATTACTCTGGATATTCTTTAAGAGGTTTACAAAATCTTCAAATTTGCTACAATAATAGGGTAATAAGTTCATTAATGGATTTAACCTATGAGCAGCTTTGAACAACGCAGATCTCCAGAGAAATCTGTAGATAGCGATATTTTTGAGGGAGCCCACTTAACTCGCGCAGTCTTACATAAGTTTGTCTATGGCAAATTTAAGATGAAGAAGAAGGATCGTATAGCCGTGGAGCACCATCTAAAGCATGACTGTAAGGGTGAGTGCCAAGGTATCATCGATGAAATGAATGAGAACGATCAGCGGAACGATAGAAAGGGATCTCAAATCCCTGTCCACGACCGCTAAACTGCCCCCGCCATTCGGCGGGGTCCTTTTATGAATAATACCCGAAATTTTGTAATTATCGCCCATATTGATCACGGAAAGTCGACTCTCGCCGACCGGCTTTTAGAATTGACTCAAACAGTAGAAAAAAGAAAAATGCAGGCGCAGTATTTAGATCAAATGGATCTTGAGCGTGAAAGAGGTATTACAATAAAATTGCAGCCGGTAAGAATGCACTATGGTGAGTACAACTTGAACTTAATTGACACTCCGGGCCACGTAGACTTTTCATACGAAGTCTCAAGATCGCTAGCTGCCGTTGAGGGGGCAATCTTGCTCGTCGATGCTACTAAGGGAGTTCAAGCCCAAACGCTTGCTAACTTGCATTTGGCTCAACAGCAAAAATTGGTGATTATACCCGCAATCAATAAAATTGATTTGCCTAACGCTCGCACCGCCGAAGTTAAAGAAGAAATTTCGTACTTGCTTGGAGTTGAACCGCAGGAAATTTTAGAAATCTCGGCTAAGAGCGGACAAAACGTAAAAGAATTACTCGAGCGCGTAATTGAAAAAGTTCCACCGCCACAATCAAGCGGCGAAACTCCAAGAGCGCTTATTTTTGATTCAACCTTTGATACTTATAAAGGAGTAATTGCTTTTGTGAGAGTCTTTGGAGGTTCCTTTAAACGCGGCAGTCCGGTAGGAACCTTTGCTACGCGAGCTAAGTTTGAAGTTCTGGAAACCGGTTACTTTTCACCGACTCTGACTCAAGCAGACTCTTTGGAAGATGGTCAGATTGGATATATTGCTACTGGTTTTAAAGATCCTGGTCAGTTAAGGGTTGGCGATACGATTACTAATCCTAAATTATTTGAAGATAAAAACTTTCAGCCTCTTTCTGGATACAAAGAACCGCGGCCAATGGTGTTTGCGAGTTTCTTCCCAGAAAACGCTGAAGAATACGATACGTTACGAGACGCTCTGCAAAAATTAAAACTGACCGATGCATCATTGAGTTTTGAACCTGAATCATCGGCAGGTTTGGGCCGAGGATTTCGTTTGGGATTTTTGGGTATGCTCCACGTTGAGATTATTTCGGAACGATTGCGCCGGGAATTTGGATACCTAATTATCTCAACTCCATCGGTAGAATATTCTGTTGATTTAAAAAATGGTCAAAATGAATTGATCCGTTCGGCTGCGATGTTGCCCGACCCTTCAAAGATTGAATCTGTTGCTGAACCGATTGTAAGCATGGAGATTATTGTTCCTAACTCTTTTGTCGGAGCAATCATGGAACTAGTCGCCGCATATCGCAATGTTTATCACAATACAGAATTTTTGGGCAAAGAAACTGCGCTCTTGAAATACGATATGCCTTTGTCAGAAATTGTGACCGACTTTTATGACAAACTAAAAAGCGTTTCTTCCGGCTATGCTTCAATGAGTTACGAACCAAAAGGAATGCAAAAAGGAGATCTAATTCGTCTTGATATTTTAATTGCCAAAGATTTAGTAGAACCATTCTCAAGAATTATTCCTCGCGAGAAAGCTTACCAAGAAGGCCGGATGATGGTTACAAAATTAAAAGATATCATACCGCCGCAAATGTTCGAGATTTCTATTCAGGCTGCCATTGGTGGCAAAGTAATTGCTGCTGAATCTATTCGTGCCAAACGAAAAGACGTAACTCAACATATGTATGGCGGAGACATTACTCGACGCATGAAATTGTGGAAGAAACAAAAAGAGGGCAAGGCGCGCATGAAAGAGACCGGCCGAGTTAATCTTCCTCAAGACGTCTTTTTAAAGATGCTCAAGCGCTAATTGACAACGCTGGTTTTAATAGTATATTGATGGGCAGTTCCTCAATATGGCAATCACTCCTAGTCTTTTTCTCAAATTAACTACCGAAGAAGAGAGAAAGGTGAAAGATTTGGAAAAAGAAATTGACCAAATCTTAAATAAAGCTATGGCTAAAGCCAAACGGGATGGGGAGGCAAAATTCCTCTGCGATATTAGCCATGATACCTTGAAATTTCCTAGCAAG
>JAIFWG010000063.1 GCA_019662005.1 Candidatus Parcubacteria bacterium | reverse complement strand
TCCAGTCGTAACCCTCAATTTGTTTGGCAGATGCCTATTGATGCGACGGGCGTGAGCTACCTTGTAACTGATAGTCCAGCTTCAAACCCGGGCCCTCACTCTGACGGAATCACAGGCAAGATACTTATAAGCAATGTTGCTGATGGCACCCATTTCTTCCATCTTAAAATTCGTAGAGGTACTACATGGGGACCAATAATGCATTACCAGTTTAATATAGACTCTGTTCTTCCTAAAGAATTTAACATCGACGTGATTAACGACGGAAGTATAAAGCCCGAGATAACCTTTAAAACAACAGACGAAGGTTCCGGAATAGATCATTACGAAGTTCAAATCGGTAATGGAGGCTGGGATAAGATAGCTGCTGGAGATGCAGGAAAGTCTCTTCCAGTCGCATTTAACCAAATAGGAAGCAAGATCGTAACTGTTAAAGCGATCGACCAAGCTGGTAACGAACAAATTGCCACTACAAAAGTTTCAGTGAGCCTTGCTGCCATCTCTTCTTTAGCTGCAAAATGGATATCAATGATATTTGATCGCCTAGTAGATGCTTTAAGTGGTAATGGACTATTGCTTGTGCTCCTCTTAGCCGTGTTAGGATGTGCAATCTTGATAATAAAACTTTTTGCTTCTGGTTTCAGGAGAGTGTTTAAACGTTCCGCTAAACGCCGCACTCTAAAAGTGGCTGAACGTAAGTCCGGCAAACTCTATGATCATATTGTCGAAGACATGGTAGAAGAAATAAACTTCCTTGAATCAATATCTAAGCGCCGAACACTTGGCCCTGAAGAGAAGTATTTAAAATCTAAACTTCAGCAGTATGTTAAATCACTCCATCATTATGACCACAAGTAGGGGAGGGTCTCCTGGGGGAGTCCTGGATTAAAATATTAAATTAGTAGACCACACCACTCAACAGAGTGGTGTGGTCTTAGAAGAGGTAGAAGCCGATAGAGGATAGGGCATTAATCAATTAATTATTAAATTAATTGAAATATTAAAAACCTTAGTTTTACTGGGATTTGATATAGTATATAAGTCGCATAATCTACATTGTGCGACTATCTATTAATTCAATAAAGTATTTATCCCTCATCAAAACACTCACCATCATGGTGAGTGTTTTGATTTAACTTCCAGAGCGCTGCTCCTCTTTTTGTCTGTCCTCTTCCTGGCGCCTCTCTTCCGTTTGCCTATCTTCTAGGTCTCGGCGCTCTTGGGTCTGTGTATCCTCTAATTCTTTTTTCTCTTCTTCTTGTTTTTGTTTTATTTCTTCGTTTGCCATAAAGATCAGGATCTCACATACCTATGAATCATCTATTAAGGAATAAATATATCTATAGACCGTTGCGATATTCTGTTTCCAGAAAAATCTTGAGCAACAAAGTTAATGGTATATGCGTTGCTTCCTTTCCAGGTCCAGCCACTCAAGTCTACAATTGCTTCTTTGTGAGGGTAATCTTGAGCGCTATTGAACATGCTGTTTAAGCGATCACCATCAACTTGCCAAAACATTTGATAGTCGGAAACTGATGCCCCTTCGACCATAGCTTTAAATGGTTGTGTACCAGTTACATGAGAACCATTTGATGGCCACCAGATGTTTATAGGACCCGTACTAGGCGTTGGTGATGGTGTTGGCGTTATGGTTGGGGTTGGATTAGGTGTCGGTGTCGGATTTGGTGTAGGCGTAGGTGTGGGGCTGTTTCCAATACTAAATGTTGCCGCCGAACTATTCCAATGATAATTTGCTGCCCATTGATTAGCAAAAACTCCAATTGCTACACTGTAGGTTCCTGTGTTGCCTGGGGTCCAGGTGCTTGTATAAGATTTAGTTTGGTTTTGAGCGATTGATTGTCCTTCAAAGTATTGTTGGAACATCTTCTGTCCCCCACTGTTATAAATTTCAACATCAACTATTGCATTTGAAATCGCGGAACTATTATTTTTTACTTGCGAGTTCACAGTTACTGGCTGGTTTACTGAACTAGCATTAACAGTTGCACTGGATTGCAAATTGATGTTTCCAGGAGTTGGCGTGGGGGCTGGTGAAGTCGTTGGATTTGGTGAGGATCCAAACCATTGAGTCATTACATCTTGAGCCTTCTTGTTTTGAGGCGTGTAGTCTGTATTGAAGCCTCCGGCGTTTGGATCAGAAGACCAATCCCACAACTGAACACCCATCATGAACGGCTGACCATTCCAATAATCAAACAAAGCGGTATAGTCTCGAGCTTGCTCATCTTGGTCTACAGAACCTCCTAAGTTATAGTTCCAGGGCTGGTAATGTGATCCAGAGACACTTTTGTATCCTATCTCAGTGAATAAGACTGGCTTACCCCATCGTTGAGCTAAAGGACGAATATCTGTATTGTTCCAAAAATCCCAGGCACCTTTCAGAGAGTTTACGTCGCCATTTGAATTTAAGTTAAAGTAAGCTGAAATACCGATTGCATCTAATTTATTCCAGAAATTAATATTATTTTTCTCATCATACCAGCCGCCTTCGCCCCACTGAGCACTATAAGTTAGTGACCCACTATAAACAGTTCGTACTTTATCTATCATAATCCCCCATTGTCTGCCGTTGTCACTGTTTTGATATTGGCTTGCCATGTCAATCAATTCCGCTCCGACACAAAACCATTCCACGCCTTGAGCTTGAGCAATTCCTGCATAGTGTTGAAGCATGTTTGAGTATGCTGTATACCAGCCATTTCTATCTCCCGGATTAATATTTGCTCGCCATTCCCCTCCATAACTTTCAAGGTGAATCACAAACATGACACGCATGCCCTTGGAGTGTATATACTGAACCGCATCAGCCAGAGATTGATCTGTGGGCGTATTCCATCCAGGCTGAAGGTCTGTTGACCATGTACCCGACTGATAATAAGGGATAATTAAAGAGACATAATTGGCATGAGTGCTGGCCAGCTTGTCTACTGATTGTTTGAATGTATCACTAGAAAAATCAGTACTCCATCGAGGATTAATGCTTGCTCCTTTCTGCCATGAACCTATCGAGGCTGAAGCGCCAGTTGGCTTTAATACAAAAAGACCGGCTGTTAGTATCGAAAAAAGATAAATAGCAAGCAATGGTATGCTGAAGAATTTTCTCATATTCTATATCTATCGGTTCAGTATTAAAAGAAAGTGAAGCGCTATCCTCTTGTGAAAAACAGGTGATGCGATAGAGTTATAATAAATTTTCAATAGTTAGAACGCAGCTGGCTTGATCAGCTTCAAGACAAAAGCGAGCATTCGAATAAGCCATATAGACATATGGTGAAATGAGAAGCGGAGCTTTTAACGAAGAAGATGATCAAGAGCGTACTGCTTGGGCAAAGCCAAGCAGAGCGGCCAGCAAGTTATATGCCAAAATTAATATTTGATATCGAAACAATAGGTGTGGAGTTCGATACTCTCGACCACACCGCCCAAGAGCTCCTC
>JAIFWG010000062.1:3971-4405 GCA_019662005.1 Candidatus Parcubacteria bacterium | reverse complement strand
CCTATAATAACTATCAAGCCCACTCCCGCCCCAGTAGCTACGCCGCAAGCCGTAATCACTAAACAAGTAATTATCCAGTCTGGAGATGCGGCCAAAATCAAAAGCCTAGAAAGCCGCCTGAATTATACGAGTGATATTATCTCAAACCTTAGGAATGAGATCTTATCTCTTCGTACAGACTATGACCGTCTTAAGAATCAAGCTCCTGTAGTATCAACGTTTGTGCCTCAGCCTGTAAGTGCGCCGTTTTCAGTGGCCAATCCAAATGCTCCTAGCGGATGGCAATTAGGGCTTTCTCTTCAGACCTTAACTGCGGATAGAGCTACCGTTACATCTCTTACAGGTGGCTCCGCAGGCATAACTACTCTAAATGTTACTGGTGGGTCCACTTTAGCTTCTGCAACTATTACCTCAGCTACAATATTGGGGGTTTT
>JAIFWG010000062.1:0-3957 GCA_019662005.1 Candidatus Parcubacteria bacterium | reverse complement strand
CCACTGCCTCTCTAAACTTTGAAGTCATAGGCTATGCCTCTTCTTCCAAGCTCTTCGGCTCTGGTCTTTCTGCATGTTCTGGCACCAGCTTCCTTCAATGGGCCACAACAGGCCTCTTCAGCTGTAACCCTGCCCCTTCTGGCTCTTCAGGCAGTACCAACCTCACAGTTAAAGACTTTCCAGGCGGTACTCGTCTCACCGGCCGAGCTTCTCTGTCTTTTGATGCCAGCGCCTTCAACATCGCTGCCTCTGGCTCTACAGATGTCAGAGTCTCCCTAGACTACTCCAACGGCCCCGCATCAAGATCTATCGCTCAGACGATCAGTGGTGCTTGGACCTTCACTGCAGCCACTTCACACTCCGCTCCCTTTGAACTCTCCAGCACTGCCAGCATCAGCGGCAAGGTAACCGTTAAACCTACTCTTAACACCGACGTAGACGCTACTGGCATGCTTAGCATCGCCGGAGCAGTCACTAAGAATGATTCCAACACCCGAACCTTCTCTGGCCTCCAAATCAAACCAACCTTCAACACCGGCGGCTCTAACCTAAACCTTACTTTCCACGTCTTAAGCATTGATACGACTAACACTGCCATTACCGGCATCGGTACTAGCTTAATCAATGCCGCCTATGCCGGCACCACTCAAATGAACGTGGATGTTAATGGCAACCTTGGCTTAACTGCAGGCGCCAAGATCTATCCTCTCGTCGGTGACAGCACTGCAGCTATCAAATTCGCCAGAGCTGGCCCAGGCAACAACGTTGTTGTCATTGATACTACCAATAGCTTTGTTGGTATTGGTATTAACCCATCTCCAAACACAGCCTTAGACGTTATGGGCAACATCGCTGCTTCTACATCCGGCAACGTTGATTTTATCTTGCATTCTTCGACGACGACGGGCGATGTTAATACTGATGCTCGTTTTCTTTTGAGGACCGGGTCCATATCTGAAAGATTCGATGTCATTAACGGCTCTGGTACTAAGCTGATGACCATTGCGTCTGCGGGAAGTGTCGGAGTGGGCACAATTGCTCCTGCCAAGAGATTGCATGTAGCCCTCACCACGCTTGATACTGATGTTTTAAGACTGCAGGACTCAAATGGTACTTGTGATCACAACCCTGGTTCTGGTTCCGAGGTAGTCACTTGTTCCTCTGATGCTCGACTTAAAACAGACATTAGAGATTCAGCACCAATCTTGGACTATCTGAATGGCTTAAGAATCAGAGATTATACAGTTATTGCCGGCGGCCAGGCCACTGGTGTTATTGCTCAAGAAATATTAGAGAAGTATCCAGATTTAGTAGTAATGGGAGAAGATGGATA
This sequence comes from Candidatus Parcubacteria bacterium, assembly GCA_019662005.1. Taxonomy (GTDB): domain Bacteria; phylum Patescibacteriota; class Minisyncoccia; order 2-02-FULL-40-12; family GWA2-44-9; genus JAIFWG01. The sequence goes on along the minus strand of JAIFWG010000062.1, from coordinate 2,624 downwards.
TTATAAAGTAGCTGGAGTTTCTTCGTGGAAATTGATTAAAGGTATTCAAGAACTCAGCCAGCAGGTAAATTCTCTTTCTGCTCTTATTGCCTCAAAATCAGGAGAAAATGATCTAACCAATGATGGAGGTGTTTTTGGCTATATTATTTCAAAATTCCAACAAACATTGGGAATTGTGTTTGAAAATAGCTTGATTAAGGTCACAGAGCTGATTACTGATAGATTCACAACTAAAAAGCTTTGTCTTGATGATGTTTGTATAGAAAAAGATCAGTTAAAAACTCTTTTAGAAAAAGAGGGCATTCTCATACCAACCCCTTTGCCAATGTTAAGTCCTTCGCCAGAAAGTAGCCCTGAAGAAACTCCCGAGATATCTCCCGAATCTAGCCCTGAACCTCCTTTGGAAGCTTCACCGTCAAGCGAACCAATATCAACCTCGTAAATCCTTTACTAAACAAACAAAAAATCATAACTTAGCATGAAAAATAAGATTATATCTATTATGAAGCACAAGTTCAGCATATGGACTATTATTGTAGTTCTTACCCTTAGCATATTCTCTTCGGTCAACCCAAATAGGGTAGATGCAGCAATGTTTAAGGTTACAGTTCAGGGCAACCGCTTTTATTCTAATGGCCAGCCATACTTTCCAACTGCCAACTTTTTGAATTCTGCAGGTGGATTCACTCACACTTTCTTTGCAAAGGATTCAACCACTCGCCAGAATATGATTAATGTAGCCAAAGCCGACGGCTCAAATGCTATATATATCTATACTATAAACGAAGAGGACTATGGCCCTTTAAATATTATTACTCCTTATGCAACTGGTCTGATTGGGGGAGCTTTCAATGACACAAAAATTGCTTCTTGGCGGACCGAAGTCCAAAACATGGTCGCAAACGGTTTGCGACCAATTATTTGGCTTTTTCCTGACGATTCTCCAACAATAGCAGCGGCTTCAAGTGCCGAACAAAAGCGTTATATCCAAAGAATGGTTACTGCTTTTGATGATCTCCCAATAATGTGGGTTCTTGGATTGGAAGTAGACGAATATTGGACCAAATCACAAACAGATGATTTGGGTAGCTACCTAAAATCCATCACTCAAAACCCTGTGGGCTTGCATCAAACTCAAAACAGAACTGACTATATGGTTTCTCCTTGGGTAGATTTTGCAGCCTATCAATACGGTTTTGGTACAGACTGGGTTTCTATATATGATTCTACTTTATCTAAGCGTTCTATCCTTGGTAAGCCTGTTTTAGCTGCTGAATATGAACTCGATAGTCTTGCTGCGGGTATTCAAAAAGGTTTGGCCGCAGCTTTTGCAGGAGCAATTGGTACTGGAACTGGCGCACCTGCTGGCTTAGATGAGTTTATGGCCACTTTACCCGATAATATGACTCCTTCAAGATCTGGGAACGTCCTAAGACTAACCCAAACAGGAACTGGATTCGTTGCGGTTGCAGATATGAATACGGGAACTTTTGGTAGTAATTCTGATCCAACGCCTACGCCAACACTGACCCCCACACCCACACCAGTGCCGCCAACTCCGACTCCAACTCCAGTTTCTACACCTACACCGACACCGGTTCCGACACCGCCAACGGTAGACCCGGTACCAGCTGGTTTGATTGGTTACTGGAAGCTTGATGATGGTTCTGGAACTATAGCTTTTGATTCTTCGGGCAGCGGTAACCCCGGCACTCTTATTAATGGCCCAACTTGGGTTTCAGGAAAGATAAATACAGCCTTAAATTTCGACGGTATAGATGACACTTTGAACTTGGCTGCAGTTCCAATAAACAATTTGGGATCATTTACTATCTCGACCTGGATTAAAACCACTCAAACAGCGCCTTCTGACTTATATGTTGAGAAAAATCTTAGCAGCAGCGCTAATATCGACTTAAACATTAATGAAAGTGCTAATAAGGCCAAAATTGTTTGGAGAAATACTAGTGGAGGCATTTTTGCTATTACCAGCACAAAAGTTATTAATGATGGTCTTTGGCATAATATAGTAGCCATAAAGAATGGCGTAGACTTGGCTCTTTATGTTGACGGCGTTCTTCAGGGATCAGGAACATCCTTAAATGGAACATCCTTAAATGGCTTGATCAATGCTGGGGTAGCCAAAATTGCCGCAGATAACTTTAATCGAAGATATAAGGGGATTATTGATGATTTTAGAATATATAATCGGCCGATTTCCTTAACAGAGGTTCAATCATTGTTTGGTGGAATTGGCGCGACTCCAACACCAACCCCAGTTCCAACTCCGACACCAGTTTCGACTCCCATCCCTGATACCACACCTCCTGTAATCTCCGGTGTATCAAGCATAAACCTGACAGAATTTACGGCGTCTATAGTGTGGAACACCAACGAGCCTGCTGATGGGCAGGTGCTATTTCCAATACCACCATGCCCAGGGAGAACTGATTGCCTCACACCGTTGGTAAGTATTTTAAGCACTTCTCATATTATTAATTTATCTAATCTTATCCCTGGAACTAGGTACACTTATAGGGTGCTTTCTAAAGATGCGGCGGGTAACCAGGCCAACAGTATTGATAATACTTTTACGACTTTTGCGCCCACCCCAGTGCCAACTC
>JAIFWG010000006.1 GCA_019662005.1 Candidatus Parcubacteria bacterium | reverse complement strand
TGCCGCAAGTAGTTAATCCGGCTCCTTGTATTGAATTAGCGGTTAAGCCTTTAGAGATGTTGATTGATCCAGCAAACGATGAGGAACCAGTGCCACGGGCTAAGACATTGCCGCCGATAGAGGCATAGGTGCCGATTTCTAAGGAAGCAGAATGAGAAGCTTGGGTTGAGGTTAGTAAGGTTAGACCTGTGATATTTTTAGATGCACCAGTAATATCCCCGCCTAATGTGAAGGCGTTGATAGTAAGAGTGCCACCAGATGATTGAATAGTGTTAGTGCCTCCCCCATTGAAGGTAATGCCTGCCCCAGAACCTGCGATAGTAAGGGTGCCAGTAGTGCCTCCAGTTAAAGTGGTAACACCAGTTACAGTAAGAGCTCCCTTAACAGTTGCGTTGCCACCAATACTTGCATATCCTCCGATCTCAATATTTGAAGAAAGCGAAGCGGCTGTGATAGCAAAGACAGATGGGATAGAAAGAGTAACAGCTCCGTTAGCGCCGCCATCGGTAACAGTGATCTGGTTAGCAGTGCCGGTTAAAGCTCTTTCGAAGGAAGAAGAACCTGTATTGCCGATGGTGATAAGAGGGATATCAGAGTCTAGATACCTGGTTAAGGTGATGTCATCTGGAATGTCTGCGTCTGCAAGAGTGGCACAGGAGAACTGCCCTTGAGAGAATCTTAAGACGTTACCTGCTGAAGTACATAAAGTTAAGCCTCCGCCTTGGTAGGAGTTAGCTGTTAGGCCTTTGGAGATGTTGAGGGAGCCGGCGAAGGAAGAGGAGCCGGTGCCGCGAGTAAGGACGTTGCCGCCGATGGATGCATATCCACCAACTTCAAGATTTGTAGAGATAGATGCTCCGTTTACGAAAGTCCAAAGACCAGTGATAGATTGTGCGATGGAACGGGAAGCAGGGCCGTTAACCCAATCTAACTTGATTGCTACATCGTAAGATCCAGAAGCAGTAAGATTGAAGTGGCTTGGATCGAAAGACAAAGAAGCAGCATCGGTTTGAATTCTTACACCGCCCTCTTTGATTGTGAGTTTGTGGCCCAATCCAGCCGTTGTTTGATCAACTCCACAAGAAAACTTTCCAGTAACAGCGCTCCAGAGCAACTTGGCACCGCTTGGGTCGCTACAAGCTGATAATCCCGAGCCAAATGTTTGAGAAGCTGACGCAAATCCTGAAACTTCGAAATTTACAGAAACAGAAGCAGACGAATCAAAGAATGCGTTCCCATTAACTTCTAAAATATTACTCAACAATAAATCAGAAGAAGTTGTTAGAGCATGAGACGTAATTGCTGAACCAAATCTTGAGTACGCAACAGTCGCTAGCCCCCCAAACTGACCTACGCCTGTGGCATTTAAAAATCTGCCGCCATGAACTGTATCAGCATTTACAGCAAAGCCAGAGGAGACAATTCTCTGCCGAGGAGCTAATGTTTCAAAACTGGCATTGTCGGATGAGACTTGAACCTGAAGATAATAATCCGTTGAACTATCGAAATCTAAATCAAGAGCATTGAAACCCGCTGTTGTATCTCCCAGTAATGTATTAAAAACTCCTTGGGTAACTTTTAAAGTAATCGCAGAAGCACCAGAAGACCAAAGTTGATTGATTCCAGATAACGAATCATAAATTGCAAATTTAAAATAATAATTTGTACCAGTGTTCCCTAACAAGTTTCCTGACCCATCTGTGAGGCGGCCTTGGAAACTCAAGATGTGGGGTACCGCAGAAATTGCGTTTTGTGTGATCGCTAAAAATAAAAAGGCTGCAATAAAAATTGCACTACAAAATTTACGTATAAGAATCGTACGCTTACCCTCTTTGATCATTCATCAGAGAAATAATATTTATTACTATAAATATTATTTCTCTGATAATAATTTTAACATTAAAACGGCGCCTCTGCGCCGTTTTAATGTTGATAACTACCCCTCATTTTCAGCATCCTAATCGTTATGAGAAAATATCATGAGATCTTTTCTAAAAAGTGCTAAGGCTTTAGACAATGGAAGAATTGAACTTATGTACCTTAGGTCTGCAATATTGCGAGCAACCCAGCCCCAAAATCCAGTGAGGGTTGTTGAATTAGAAATGTGAGCTACGGCAAATTTTCCGCCAATCGGAGCTATCCATTGTTCATAGTTAGGAAAATAAGATCTAAGTTTTTTTTGTTTAATATTAGCGTAGATATTTGAAGCTACTAATGACCCTTGCTTAGTAGCAGTATAAGCAAATCCAGGCATTGGTTTTTGAGTTGTAGGATCAATAAATTCTATACAATCCCCAATCGCAAAAATTTGTGGATGACGAGCAACTTGCAGTGTGGTCTCCACAATAACTTTCTTTTTTTCCGTCAGCGGCAAATCACTAATCGTTTGCAAAAATTCGTTTGGCTTTACTCCCGCAGTCCAAACCACAGCATGACCTTTAACTGTGTGGCCATTTTTGAGTTTCACTGCATCGGCAGAAATTTCTTCGATCTCTGATTGTTCCATAATAGCGATTCCCAATTCAGTTAATCTTCGCCTAACCATTAGTCGTTCTTTCTCTGAAACCATTGGTAGGATCTTCGGAGCGGCCTCAAATAACGCCACAGAGAAGCTTTTACCTCTTAAACCATACAATTCACCCATATTCCTTGCGCAACACGCTAATTCCGCGGCTAGTTCGATACCAGTAAAGCCCGCCCCTCCCACAAGAAACGTAATGGGAAGGCTTACTAGGCCATTTTTGGCATCAGCAAAGAGAGATTTAATTTTTTGATTTAACATCAACCCATCTTCCACAGTTTTAAACTGATGAGCATAATCTTTTACCCCCGGTATGCCAAAATCAGAGGCCTGGCTTCCCAATGCGAGCACGCAATAGTCAAAAGGAATTTGTTCGCCGCCGCCAGTAGCGATTATTCTATTCTGGAGATCCACTTGCGCAATTTCAGCTTCCACAACATTCACTCTTTTGCCTTCAAAAATCTGGTCGTAGGAAATTGAGATTGTTTTTCTTAATTTTAAACTAAAAGGATCTTCATCCATTCCAAAAGCAGAAGCCACTTCATACAAAGTGGGTGTAAAAAGATGGTAATTGCGTCGATCAATCAGAGTAATCTTTGCCGTGCCTTTAAATTTTTTATCCAAATCCAATGCACAGCGTACGCCGCCAAATCCGCCGCCAAGAATTACAATATTCATACTATAAATAATCTAATGGATTGATCGATCCGTCAAAGTAATTAAAATACAGCTGATCTTTCTTTTCGTTGATGTATGTAAAGAAATCTTTATAAACAGAGAGGTGCAAGTGAGAACCTTCGGCATTGCCAGTATTTCCTTCGTAGCCGATAACTTCCCCTGAATGAATCTCTGTTCCAACTTGCAAAAATGACAAGGCGCTCATGTGAGCATAGACGCTCACCAAATTGTATTGATTAGGATGTTGTATAGCCACCCAGTTTCCCCAGCCATCGTTTTTACCATTAGCAATAATCTTACCATCAGCGATAGCTTTAATTGGGGTGCTAAAGCCAGATGCCATATCTACGCCATTGTGAGGAGCGCCGCCATAAGCCCCGCGCTTTGATCCGCAGCGCGCATAACTAGTACAGCCATATCCTTGAGTAATTCTTTTAACTGACTGTGGCCACTCAAACATCTTAGTACCCTTTTTAGGCAAGGGTTCAGCCGTGACGTGAACAATATATAATCCGCCCTGAATAACGTGAGTTTCCAACTCTCTTAATTGTGTGAAGAATTGATTCTCTTGATCCTCAACCTGTGCTAATAATTTTTGATATTGAGCTTCTTGACCCTTGGTAGCTTTCAGTAAATTATCCTTGTCGCTTTGAACAGATGCCAGAGAATTTTTTTGGACGCTTTGTTCTCTTTTTAGAGATTCCAAACTTTTCTTTTTAGATTCTAGGTCATTTTTGTGATCATTGAGCTGCTGCTCGTTATCTTGAAGTTCGTTTACCAGGCCAACTAGTTTTTGATTCACCGTAAGAGCATATTGCTGCTGATTAAAGTAATCGGAAAAATTTAAACTCTTCAGCAAGAGGCCAACCAAATTTTCGTTGTCTCGTTTGTGCAAATAAAGCAAAAGTTGAGAGATAGAATCTTTCTGATAATTAATTTTCTTTTGGGTTTCAGAGATGTTTCCCTCTACGCCATTAATTTCAAGGGAGGTTTGGTCTATTTTTTTGCCCGTGAGCTGCATCTGAATCTGCAGGGCATTAATTTGATTTTTTAAATGCTGAACTTGGTCTTTAAGAGTAGCGGCTTGCTCGGCAGTTTGTGCAATCGTGCCTTGGAGTTGCTGTTTTTGCTCTTCCAACACTTTAATTTGCTCTCTAAGCTCAGCAATCTTCTCTGCCTCTGTTTGGGCAGACGCAAAAACAGGCAAAATGATTAGCGCTAAAATTATAAGTCCCCTCCTTATCATGAAAGTTTTTTAACAGCTATATCGATACGTTTAATAACTTCTTCTTTGCCCAAGACAAGTGATAATTCAACCGGATCTGGTGATTTTTCTTTTCCAGACAGCGCTGCACGCAATGGCCAATAAACCATTCCCCTATCTCCGCCGGCGATTTCGTCTAATTTTGCTTTAAGTGTTTCTTTATCCCAAGATATATCTTTAAAAGATTCCAAAACCTTCTCTAACGCAGATTTTGCATCAGACAGTTCGCCCTTTTTCCATTTTAATAGAGAAGGATCGTACTCTGGCTGTTGCCATAAATACGAAAATTCTTTTGCATCGCTAAACTTTTCTAGTCGTTCAGTAATTAAGGGCACAACAATATCTGGAATCTGTGGCAAACCAGCTTTTTGTTTAAATTCCTGCGGGCTTAATTTTTTAATCCATTGGCTATTGATCCAATTTAACTTTTGAACATCGAAAATTGCACCAGATTTGTGGACTTTAGCCAACTCAAACTCCTGGACCATCTCTTCCTTTGAAATAATCTCTTTTGAAAATGTATAACCTAAACAGCCAAGAAAATTAACAATGGCCTCGGGGAGATAATCATTCATGTAGTTGGCCACGGCAGTATCCCCATGACGTTTTGAAAGCTTAGAACGATCAATGCCAAGAAGTAGAGGCAAGTGTGCAAAGACTGGCAGTGAAAAACCAAGCGCTTCGTAAATTAAAATATGTTTTGGAGTATTTGAAATATGGTCTTCTCCTCGAAGAATGTGAGTAATTTTCATATCCACATCGTCTACCACTACTGCAAAGTGATAAAGTGGATCATCAGCTGCTCGGCCGATTGCAAAATCGCCTAGCAACGACTGTTTAAATTCAACCTTCCCCCGGATTGCATCATCGAAAGCGATTATTCGATCAGAGGTTTCATCAACCTTTAGGCGCACGATTCCTCCTGCTTCTTTACCACGTTCATTGTTTTTAAAACCACAAACGTGACGAGGTGGAAGCTTTTTTTCTTCTTGCTCTTTTCTTTCAGCTTCTAATTCTTCCTTTGTATGATGACAGTAAAAAGCTTTGTCTTCTGATAAAAGTTTAGATAGCATCTCTTGGTGCCGAGGCAAGTTATTGCTTACAACCGTAATTTCTTCGTCCCAATCCAATTTCAACCACTTTAAGGTCTGGGTCATTTCTTCTTCAAACTCTTTTTTTGATCTCTCTTTGTCGGTGTCCTCAAATCGTACAAAAAACTTACCTCCTTGATGGCGAGCAAATAACCAATTGTATAAAGCTGATTGTGCCGTGCCGACATGCAAAAAACCTGTCGGAGACGGTGCGACTCGTACTCGTACAGACATATCTTAACTTTAGCCTAAATCCATAAAAAAATAAACCCCGCTTAGCGAGGTGTATAGTGACTTCTGTGGTAGCTAACATTTATACATTTTTTTAGGAGTGGATTATCCGACTCTTTAAAAGCGAACTGGTCAGCTTGATATTCGCAAACTATTGCTGCCGCAAGAGGCCAAAAATACAGAGCCGCCAAAGAAGCTAGAGCGCTTATCCAAAAGCTAAAGATGTGATATTTCCAAGAAGGTAAGAACAAGCAAAATAATAAAGCAAACGAGCTCCCCCACTTTAACCAAAATTTTAAACCCTTCCACATTATTTTTTGCAAAACCCGGGCCCGAATAGAAGTATGGTACCATCGATAACAGAAAAGTTTCTTTTCGCTTTGATGATGATGTCTCAACTCATGAGCTAGAACCCAGCAAATATTGCGAAAGAAATCTTGAGACCTTGTTTCAGACTTATTAGTCCGTATCCAAATGTTAAGCGGAGACAAGATTATCTCTTCGGGATTTTGGTAGTGAATTCCAGCCACATAAATCTTCTGGTCTTTGGAAACTAAGCGGGGAACTTTTAGCGTCCACAAGTCTCCAATCTTGATTGGGATTGGTTTAAGTGAAATATCCTTCAAATATTCATTTAAAGCCATCTGATTCAGAGAGACTCGAACAATAACAGAATCACGGGCAAAGATGGAAAATAGACCATGAATATTAACCAAATGAATAGAATCTTCTGCCTTTTTAAAAAGACTGTAAGAAAGTACTGCCAAGATGCATTTAATCAGATTTAAGAATCGATTACTACAAACAAAGCGGCCCCCAATCCTCATTGTCAAAGAATTGACTTAGGTTACAATAAAAACCAGGCTACATCAATATTAAATAGAGCGGCCAGCAAGTTATATGCATATTGTCGAAGTAATACCTCTAACTACCTTACCCCAAAACATACCTCAAATTTTGAGTTATTATTTTGATTCAGAATTACTCAAGGGTTCGGTTGTTGAGATCAACCTCAACAACCGAACCGTCTCTGCCGTCGTAGTCAGCTCCACCTCACTTGAACACGAAAAAGCATTCGTCAAAAAATCCTTGTTCCAAATGAAAAAAATTAACAAGGTTATTTCGGCCACACCTGCCGTGTCTGAATTTCAATTCAAGATTGCATTATGGATAGCTAAGCGCTATTACTCGCCTTTAGGAATAACTCTAAACACGGTTTTGCCGCCATTCTTTTTAAAAAAGAAGTACCCGGTAGTCCCCACTGCTCTTGTGGAAAGACAAACTAGCGTCAGACCGCGACTGATCGTTGCCAGGACCAATAATATTATCCCGACTCTCCAGGAATATCTAAAAGAAGGTTTGTATCAGAAGGGCCAAATTCTTGTCCTCACTCCAGAGCTTGCCACCACGGATCATTTTTATACTTCTCTTTCCTCTCACGCCCCAACTGCGCTGGTTAATTCTGGAATATCAAACAAGGATTACTACAGAATTTGGCAGGGTGTTTCTGATCAATCATTATCAATAATTGTCGGCACGCGTCAGGCATTGTTTTTACCTTTTGCAGACCTGCGGCTCATTGTAGTAGATGACGCGCTCCACGAATTTTATAAATCGGATTCTGCTCCTAAATATTCCGCTCCAGCCCTGGCCCAATATGTTGCCTCTCTATATGGCGCCCAAATCGTATATACTTCGCCCTTCCAAAGTGCCCAACACACCCTCGAAGAAAAAAATAAAACTCTGAGCATCTCTCAAATTGCTCATTCTCGGCCGCAAATAGAAGTCATCGACCTTGCTAGCGAGGCGAGGCGAGGCTATGGAATGATATCTCAACCAGCACGACAGAGAATTTCTCAAACCCTCAATAATAACAAGCGGGTTCTGATTTTTTCTGCCCGAAGAGGATTTTCCGGAGTATTGCTCTGCGATAACTGCGGAGTTACGGTTCAGTGCCCTCAATGCAATACTCCGATGCACATTCACAAAGCAGTAGATTTGATTTTAATGTGCCACCGCTGTAATGCTACCCAAATTCCGCCTAAATCATGTTTAAATTGCAAAAGCTACAATCTTAGAGCTAGCGGTACTCCGGGCAGTCAAAAACTATTTGAAGAACTCCAGCGCATTATGACTATGTACCAAGAAATTCCTCAAGTGCCAGTTTTAATTTTAGACAGCGATGTGACACAAAATGAAACCGAAGAAGAAGATGTAATCCAGGAGTTAATCAAAAATCCAAAATCAATCCTCATCGCCACTCAAAAAATATTCAGCTACCGATATCGGATTGATTTTGGACACATTGCCATTCCCTCTTTTGATGCGCTTACTTACAGTCCAGACTATCAAAGTCAAGAACGTCTTTGGTATCAGATGGAAAAACTTCTTGATTTTAATCCTGCCTCCATATCTTTACAAACATTCGATATCAAACAGCCTTTTCATTGCAAAACCGGGAATTATGAAGAATTCTACGATGAAGAACTGCAGGTACGCTCTCTCTTGGGTTATCCCCCTTTTTCTACCCTGGCAAAGCTTACATATACCCATAGCCAACCCAGACGAGTAGCCCAAGCTGGCAGATTATTAGTCGAAAAATTAAAGATGGTGCTTGTACAGCTAGGGCTGGCAAACATGGTTAAAATTCACGACAATGCCCTGGCGCTAATGTCTAAAGAAAAGGGGGTCTATTCTTACTCAATAATTCTCAAGATGATGCCTAGTTTAACCAACCCGCGAGATGTCCTTAAGTTCATCCCCGCCGGCTGGCATATAGATATTGACCCAAGAGAGATTATTTAATAAAAAAAGACCGCCATAGCTTTCGCATATAGGCGGTCACACTTCTATACAGGGAGTTGCTGAAGAAATGTATTTAAATCTGTCTCTGGAGTAAAGTGATACGGATTTTCATCCGCTGTAGGAATTTCGAGTTGTGCTTTAGCATCATCTAAATATTCTTGTTTAACATCGTGGCGCTCTTTTGTTACTTTATTATTGTCTTGTCTTTGATTGAGAGTCTCCTCTGGCGTATCGAGGTAGATAACAACTGTCTGAGCTGATGCTTCTTGGGCGATTTCTCTCAGCTCATCCCGATGGTCACGCCTTAGATTCACATTGTCATACACGACAGATTTACCCTCTCTTAAAAGCTTAACTATTCTTTGCTTACACATATTAAGAAGCATCTCCCACTGCTTTTCATCATCTAGATCAAGATTAAGCTCCTTCTCTTTTTCAAAAAACAAAGCATCCTGGCTCACAAGAGGAATCTTTAGATATTCAGATATATTTTTAGCCAGGGTAGATTTACCAGAAAATCCTACCCCAACCATTATATAGAGGATTGGCATACGCCCAATATTACCATACTCTCGACAAAACATACGATTTTCAATATACTTTTAGCGTGGAAATTACAAAGATACCCGACAAAATATTGGCCAGCAAGGTAGCGCAAGCCCCAGAAGAAGCTGTTAAAAATGGGGAGTTTTTGGAACTAATAGAAGAAATGCGCACAGCCATGAAAGATAATGCGGGTGTTGGACTTGCTGCCAATCAAATAGGCAAAGACCTTGCAATTTTTGTAATTGATAAAAAACTCGCAGACGAGCACCAAGTACCAGATGCATATATAAATCCCGAAATAACAGAATATTCAAAAGACGAAGACTTTATGGAAGAAGGTTGTCTCTCAATCCCCGGCTTCTACACAGAAATCAAAAGATCAAAAAAGGTAAAATTAAAAGCTCTCGATGAAAATGGCAAAAAAATAAAGATCAAAGCCAAAGGTTTTTTGGCGAGAGTTTTGCAGCATGAAACTGATCATCTTTGTGGTATAGTAATTAAAGATAAACAATTAAAATAAAGTTAAAAACATATGTCATTCGAAAATATCGAACAATCAAAACCAGCAGAACCCAAAGCTCCTCCTGAAATGCTGGATCCGAGCAAGCGCGGGGATTTTAAATGGGAAAATGGAGTGTTAAAAGAGGTTCCCACATCTGAAGTTAAGCTTAGCCCGATACCTCCGGTTGAAATTCCAAAAACCGAAGAACACCAAGAGCGAAGCCAAGTCACTTACGGAGAGGCTCCAGACGAATTAAAAAAATTTCGAGAGCAACTCAAGAATAAAGAACAATAATGCGAATTGTATTTTGGGGTACATCAGAATTTGCTATTCCAGCTTTAAAAGAGCTATTAACTAATGGCCATGAATTATTGGCCATTATCACTGTCCCCGATCAGCCAGTCGGCAGAAAAAAGATCCTTACTCCGCCACCACTTTCAGTGGCGGCGCTCGAACTAGGCATTCCAGTTCTCCAACCTGCCTCACTCAAAGAGGATTCTGCCTTCGAACAATTCAAATTCCTTAACCCAGATCTTGCAGTTGTAGCCGCTTATGGAAAAATTATTCCTCAGCGATATCTTGAATTGCCCCCTCAAGGATTTTTGAATATTCACCCTTCCCTATTACCTAAATATCGAGGCGCTACTCCTGTTCAATCAGCAATTCTAGAAGGTGAATCTAAAACTGGTGTTACCATTATGGAAGTTGATGCAGAAATGGATCACGGCCCTATCATAATGCAAGAAGAAGTCTCCATAGAGCAAAACGAAACATATACCGAACTTCATGATCGCTTAGCATTAGTTGGCGCTCGCCTGCTTGTTCAGTCAATTGCAACCCCGCCTGAACCGCAAGAACAAGACCACAACCAAGCTACATTTACTAAAATATTTACCCGCGAAGACGCTCGTATTAATTGGAATAAAACTGGCGAGCAAATTTATAATCAAATCCGAGCACTCAATCCTGAACCCGGAACCTGGACAACTTGGAAAGGCCAAATTTTAAATATTATATCTGCAAAGCCAGGCACAAATTCTTTAGGAAGGCCCGGCCTTATTCAAAAACATGAAGGCGAGATTGTGGTTGGTACAAGCACTTACGACTTGGCTTTAAAAACTATTCAACTTGAAGGAAAAAATGAAACTAGCGTTTCAGACTTTGTAAACGGCCATCCAGATTTTCTAAAGTCTACTTTGGAATAAAAAATCCGCCCTTAGGCGGAATTCTACTCGATTGTGCAAACAATCCCAGCAAGCCAATGTAGATAATGGTCGTGCCGACCCTGTTGTGGGATCTGTTCAAAGAAAGCGCGGATCTTTTCTTTAAGTTGAGGAAGACTGCTTATGATTTCTCCTTTGATAATAATTTCAGATGGTAAATAAGCACAGCCTACGTTCCGGAGAGAGTATTTCAAATGAAGCATATATCGGCTAAGTACCGAATCCCAAAATCTTCGCTTCTCGGCATCACCTTCAACTAAACCTACAGTGATTGCTGGCAGAATGCTTTCGGTTAATTTGTCTGTTTCTGAAGCAGACATAGCTTTCCAATTTTTCTGTTGCGCATCGCAATAAGTAATAGCAAGCCCTTTTTTGCTTAAAAAAGTCTCTATGCAATTAACACTTCCGCATTCGCAAGTTCTGGTATCCCCAGCAGCGAACATAGAAGCATGCCCGAACCAAACAGGGTGATAACCAGACCTGGCCATAACTTCATTTCCTAAAATCAATTCAAAACTTTCTGTCATTCTAATCATTGTTAAAGATGTGCCTGGATCATATCAAAACAAATCAAAAAATCCAGCGGATCGCTGGATTTTTTGATTGAGATTACTTCAGAACAGGTGCGAGCATTTTGTATGCGTCCAGTTCAGCTTTGCTGACCGGCGCAACATCGATATCTCTGATGCCCATTCTTCGAACGGCTGTCGGCGTTAGGTAACTCTTGCCGCCTCCAATAAGTTGAAAGACATCTTTATTTAGTGGGTCTTCTTGAAACACGAATTGGTTTACGGGATAGTAATTAAGCTCTCGTTTACTAATAATGATTATCTCATCTGATCGGTTGCCATAAGCTTCAAAAACTTTCTTATTTGGAATCAAGCGAATTAAACCGCCTTCAGTAATATAATAGGTGTGTTTTGAATCCCCTTTAGCTTGTACCAATCGCACACGAGGATATCGATTCAATTGAGCAGCACTGATTACTTGAACCATGCCATTGGTATATCCATAGTCATAGAAAATATCTAGAGTTGGAATAAGGTGTTTCTGGCCATTTATGATTTGGTAGATTTCGGTTTCATTTGGAACCTGAACCAAAGTTACGGCACTTTTTACATATGGACGAGAAGTAGTCCCGTCACCAACAATATTACCAGTAGGTTGGTTTTGATTATCATTTGAGTCTTGATTACGATTACCAACGCAAGGCATACCAATTTGTGCCAATGCTTCACAGACAACGTTTTGAGGATTATTTATAGTATCCAATGTGCCAGAAGTAGCTGCGCTAGAAACTAAAGGCGCCCCGATAAAGGTCGCGAGAACCAAACTAGAGATTAGAGTACGATACTTATTCATATATTAAGTATACCACGAAAGTGAGCTAAAGTCAATGACAATAATCTGCTTGTCATTAAGCAATTTAAAAGCTAATTTAATAATAGACCCCTAACAATTGAGAACAAAAGAAAGGCTTAGCATCGCCTTAGTTACAGCATTTTGTGGAATGATTGTATTGTGGTCTATAAGTGCTCCGCTAAGGATGACCGATCTATCATTGTCAGCTGTTTCTCCATCCAAACCTGTGCTTGATAGCCAAGAACAAGAATTCTTTAACTTCATGGTTCAACAAGTGCACAAACCAGTCTCTTACCGAGGAGAACCTCCAAACATAGAAAACCACAGAAACCCCGCCATGGTCATCAAGGAACACAATACTTTTGTCATTCTTTTTTATATTCCAGTATTCCATTCATACGATAGCCAGACTCGAAATTTTATTATAAGCCATGAATTTGGGCATATCTATTACAATCACCTCAGACACGAAGGCTCCACACTAAACGAACAGATTCAAGCAGATACATTTGCTTTAAGCTTCAGTTCACCAGATGTGTTAATAGACTTCTGCAATGCTTTCCTCCCAGACAAAGAGATGGCAGCGAGGATTAAAAATGCTCAAGCATATAAAGAAAAACATTTATTGCAGTACTAAATTAAATGTGGTATTATCACAAAGGCCTCAAGGAGAGGTCTTTTATATACAAAACCATGGCACTGGGAGTAAACGAACTAAAACCAAAAACATACTTTATATACGAAGGTCAGCCTTTTGTAGTTATTGAAACTCACCATTTAAAAATGCAGCAACGCCGGCCAACAGTTCAGGTACGCATGCGCAATCTTCTTAATGGTAAGTTGCTTGAACGCAATTTCGCCCAATCTGATGTATTTGAGGCTGCAGATGTCGAACGCAAGAAAGTTAAGTTTTTATACAATCACCGAGAACAATATTGGTTCTCACATGAAACCGATCCCTCTCAGCGATTTCAGCTCTTAAGCGAAATATTAGGAGACTCAACCAAGTTTCTCAAAGCTAACACCGTAATGGATGCCATCACATTTGAAGGCAATGTTATAAGTATTGAATTACCAGTTAAGATGGAGTTCAAAGTTACCGAAGCTCCGCCAGCTATCCGAGGCGATACCGCTCAAGGCGGCGTAAAGCAAATTACTATTGAAACTGGTGCCAATATCAACGCACCCCTCTTTATAGAACCAGGAGATACTATTATCATAAATACCCAAACAGGTGAGTATGTGGAAAGAGGCAACAAAGGCTAAATCAAAACCGGCTCGTGGAGCCGGTTTTGATTTTCTGCCAACAAGTAGTACTCTTTATAAAAATACAGATGAGACTCCTCACATCTGGCAATGAGTTTGAGATTCTGGCCCTAGAGCATCAACGTATTTTAACAACTAATGTCTGTTATCTTAAAATGGAAGATTTTCTTGAGATCATAAAGCTTTTAAAAATTTGCATAGCGCAAGTTGCCAAAACTGATAATGAACAGCAAAAGAATCAGATTAAAAAAGTTACACAGACAATGACCAATGTGGCAGTAGAATTTATGAATGTCCAATTCACAGAAACAGATCTCAAAATTCTAAAAGACATAGAAAAAGGTTTGATATACTAGCGCGAGCTAGTATATTTTTGTAAAAAAAGGGCGGGCCTTTACGGCCCGCCACTGAGGTCTCCTGGTTCGCGTGTAGTTACTGCGCGACGATGCTGAAAGTCGTCCCCGGACGCATGTCCACGTTGCGGCCCTGGATGTACCGGCCGCCATGAACGCTGCCGCCGATCTCCGTGCCGATCTTGGCCAGCTTGAGGCCGAAGCGTCCGAACTTCGCCTTCTTCGTCTCGCTCTTGTTTTCTGAGACGAAGCCGTCGAAGTTCTTCACAACGTTCAGTTTCGCGGCGCCGATCTGCGAGATACTGATCTGCACCTGGCCAGGCTGGCCGCCGAAGTCGTTCGCCTTGACCATCGTGGCGACGCCGACGACCGTCGTTCCGGCGGCGATCTGGCGGCCGTTGATGACCGCATCTTCCGCGAGCGTCATGCTGATCTTCTCGCCGACCTTCGTCTCCTCTGAAGAGATGACCGACGCGAGTGTTAGTTTGACTTCGGTCTGCGCGAACGCCGACGAAGCCGACAGAACGACAAGCACCGCTCCGATGATCATTTTCTTCATGACTGTCTCCTGAAAAGGAATGTTGGGAAGGTTCAAATGCTACTGACTCTATACTTATATTATACCACGTTTTTAGGTGTTTTGTCAACTATAAAAACAGCCCCCTTGAGGGCTATTTTTCGAGCTTATCGAGAATCTTTTCTATATTGACTCCCCTTCCCAGGAGACCTTTTAACAAGTCGCCTTTCTTTTCTAAACGAGAGAGAATATTTTTAACCGTAAAATCTAACGGATCAAGTCCTTGTTTTACCTCACTCCAGTCCAGCGGTGTTGAGACAGGCATTCCCTCTCTGGGCCGTACGCAATATGGGGCAGCCATTGTTTGTCCTCGAGAGTTTTGGAGATAGTCTAGATAGACTTTATGTTTCCGGTCTGCGGGAGAGCGTTCAAGACTTGTTGTCTTTGGGAGTTGCTCATGGACTTGCTGGACAATCAAATGTGCGAATTGTCTGGACTGCTCATAAGTATATTTAGCGCCCAATGGAATTAAAATATGTATTCCGCTTGCACCCGAAGTTTTTACAAAATGCTTAGCACCCATACTATCTAAAACTTCGTGAACAACTTGAGCTGCCTCAATAACAGCATCAAATCCGATTCCTTCAGGATCAAGATCAATCAGGGAAAAGTCTGGATTATCCAAAGAACCATCTCGCGAAAGCCATGGGTTAATTTCGACACAACCGAGATTGCTCATATACACCAAGGTCGCTTCATCATCGCAAACAAGATAGTTAACATCTTTATCATTTGATTCAGAATATATTTTAACCGTTCGCAGCCACTCTGGCCCTTGATGGTCAACATCTTTTTGATAAAAACTTTCACCATCGATTCCATGGGGATGGCGATTTAAACTCTCCGGCCGATCTTTCAAATAAGGCAAAATAAATTTAGAAACTTTTCGATAATATTCAATCAGCTCCCCTTTCGTAAAACCCTCCTTAGGCCAATATACCTTATCTAGATTGGTAAGCTTAACTATCTTTCCCTTAATTTTTATTTCTTTATCCATTTTGTAGATCTTTTAGAGTAAGAATGTGTTTTAGAGGAATCTTTAAACTTACATCCGTCCTTTTTACAAGAACTGAGCAACCGATCACTTTAGCCTTAGCGCTCTTTAAAACTTTCATTGTTTGTTTAACACCTTTTCCGGTTGTAATAACATCATCAACTATTAAAACATCATCTTGAGTATTTGGTATGTAACCATCAATCCAGGCTGATGTTCCATGATTTTTTGGCTTTTCTCTTACTAACGTAAGCTTTAAGTTATTTTTTGAAGATAAATAAGTAGCCAATGGCAAACCTCCATAGCCAGAAGCTGCAATACAAGTTGTTTTCTTTGGAATATTTTGCTGCATGTATTTACCTATTAAACGCAATGCTTCAGGATGCCCATACGCTTTCTTAATATCAATATAAACCGAAGATGCGCCGCCAAATTTTAATTGAACTTCTCCTTTTTTGACCACTCCTAATGCTCTAAGCTTCTCAATTAATTCTTTTTTATGCATAAACA
>JAIFWG010000061.1 GCA_019662005.1 Candidatus Parcubacteria bacterium | reverse complement strand
CTTCT
This sequence comes from Candidatus Parcubacteria bacterium, assembly GCA_019662005.1. Taxonomy (GTDB): domain Bacteria; phylum Patescibacteriota; class Minisyncoccia; order 2-02-FULL-40-12; family GWA2-44-9; genus JAIFWG01. The sequence continues at coordinate 3,633 of JAIFWG010000061.1, read as the reverse complement.
CACCCCAATAAATTTGGCAAATATATTTTATATGTAGGCCAGATGTTTCCACGCCGTCATGCATTTGAATCAATATTAGCTTTTGAAAAAATAGCTCCTAACTTTCCTGACCTAAAGTTTGTATTGGTCGGCACAGATAAGTATGAGCCGCCTCGAATTGCAGGTTTAATTGAACAAGTAAATGCACGCCTGGGAAGCGAACGCATAATCCACTATACTTACATAGAAGATGATCGCGAGATTGCATCCATGTACGCCCATGCAGAACTTTTTGTATATATTTCTTCCTCTGAAGCTTTTGGTCTGCCGCCAGTTGAGGCAGCGAGTCATGGAGTGCCTGTTATAGTAAGCGACTCCCCAATAAATCATGAACTATTTGGCGATGCTGCGTTTTTTGTGCCGGAATTTACAACTGAAGCAATTGCAAAAGAAATGAAAGAAGGTTTAGAGAATACTTCAAAGCGCGAGTCGTTTAAAGATTCTTATAAAAACTTAATGCCTGACTTGTCCCGGTACAACTTTGCTAAAAGATTTTTCGATGCTATCTCGTAAATTTTATAATATTCTTTTTGCTGGTCACTTAGTCTTTTTTTTCATGGTCATTGCCGGAGTTATTCCTCGGGGGGCGGTAATCTATGAAACAGGAATTCTGGCTCTCATATTATTGGTGGGGCCGCTAGAAGAAGGAGTAATCTTTTTTGTTCGTTCGATTCCTTTGTTCTTAGCCATTCCGATAACTGCCACTTTTGACAACTTTAACATGTGGCGGATTTTTTCTGCCATCTTATTCTTAAAATGGCTATTTAGAGCTTCTACAGTGCAGTATATCCGATCCGAGCTTAGTCGAGCCTTTACTAAACCGGCCAGGTTTATAAAAGATCATCCAGTTTTGATAAGCTGCTCCCTATTAGTACTCTTTGCGTTGTTATCGTTGATTCATGCTTCGGATCAAACTGTAGGCCTAAAAAGAATTATCTATTTTATAAACTTATCCCTCATGGGAATTGTTATCTGGAATACTGCTCGAAAAGAATTTACTCCTAGACTCATTAGGGCCATTGCTATACCAACCATAGTTGTGATCTTGGTGGGATTAGCTCAAGTGCTTTCTACTTATCTTATTGATATCTATCAGTTTATGAGGATATGGGGAGAAGGAGTGCAGCTGCGTCAGTTTGGAACCAACTGGTCGTATATTGCAACTCATGTGGGAAATACCTGGTTTGCATATTTTGGCGAGCAGCTTTCGCTTCGCACATTCTCGCTTTTTCCTGATTCGCATTCTTTCCCAATCTTTCTTCTCTTGGGTATTCCAGCCTTGTTCGCTATTTCTATAAGTCAGCCTCTTAAAAAACAACGCTTTATAGAGATGATCAAAACAAGATCGAGTCTATCTATCGTTTGGGTGGTTCTCGCGTTCTTAATGATCATTTTGAGCGGTACAAGAGGTATGTGGGCTGGGGGATTAGCTATGGTGCTTTGGGTACTAATTGTAATGGGCTGGATGCGTTATGCTCGCGTGCCAGCTGCTGATTCTAGAATATTTAAATACATCTCTTCTTATCTAGCCGTTTTCTTTTTATTATTTGCCATTGCATATCCAGTTTTTGCTTCTCCCCAATTTTTATTGTCGAAAGGCAACTCGTTATTGTTTGGCAATCGTTTCAAATCCATTATTGATTTTGGAGAAACTTCTAATCACCAGCGTCTAGAGATCTGGAAGGCATCTGCTCAATCAATTAAAAACCATCCGATTGTCGGCGTTGGTATTGGAAATTTTCCGGTTGTCTTGTCTCAAGATATTCGATTAACCAAAGCGGGTTCTTCGGCCCATAACATTTATCTGCATATCGCTTCAGAGATGGGCATTGCGGCATTGATTGTAAGCTTGTATTTGCTTTGGCTCATACTTAAGAAGACCTACGACAAGTTTCTAAACTCATCTGACGGGCTTAAAACTTACATGGCAGGACTGCTCATTACCATTCCATGGATCTTTGCTTACTTGATGACTGATGTAGCCATTTTTGATGAACGCGCTTTCCTATTGTTCGCGGTCACATTAGGCATTCTATTTGCTCATGAATAAAATCTCTATCAATTTAGTTGTTCTCAATGGAGAACGATATATACGATCGTGCCTAGATTCAATTTTGGCCCAGAGTCACAACCACCAAGAAATTGGGGTTGTGATCTTAGATAATGGTTCCACCGATCAAACAAAAAATATTATCAAAGAATATGAATCTAGGTTTCAATCTTTCGGCAGCTTTAGACTAATCGAGAGTGATCATAATTACGGTATGTGGGGCGGACAGGAACATCTTCTGGAACATTCGACCGGTGAGTATTTGGTGGCTATGGCAGTAGATGTTATTTTAGATAAAGACTTTATATCAGAATCTCTAAAGGTTATGGGTTCTGATTCCAAAATCGGAGCTCTTCAAGCCAAAACTTTTCAATTTAATGTTTCTGAATCAGAACGGTCGCATTCATTGATCGATACTTGTGGTTTTGAAATATTTCGTTCCCGACGCATAGTCAATATAGGCCATGGAGAAAAGGATAGCGGTCAGTTTAATAACCGTAAAGAAATATTTGGTGTTGAAGGCGCCGTGCCAGTATTGAGACGAGAGGCGCTAGAAAGCATTAAAGTTTTAAGTGAGATAGCTGACCATGACCTCTTTTGGTACGCAGAAGATTTAGACATTGCCTGGCGGCTAAACCTTAAAGGGTGGAAACAAGTGTTTGATCCTGCCGTGATTGCCTGGCATGACCGCCAAACTACCAAACGTAAGCGAAATGGAATTTTGGATTTTTACAAAATTCGCAGAGAAATTCCTTTGCATAAGAGGCGATTGGAGTGGAGAAATATCCGCTTTACAATACTTAAAAATGATTATATAATAAATATTCTGAAAGATCTGGGAAAGATACTACCCAGAGAGATCGCGATGACTTTGTACCTGTTAATCTTTGAGCCTCAAGTTCTAGCCGAAATCCCTACCTTCTTGCGCCTATTACCCAGGATGCTTAAAAAAAGACATTTGATCTTAAGCGGGGCGCAATTAAAACCCCATGAAATTCACATGTGGTTCCACTAATTCATGAATATGACTCCGTACCAACCTGACTTTAATACATATACTGAACCCACATTCCGTCAAAAGATAAAACGGCCACTTTGGTTTTTAGGTCTTCTTTTTGTAGCATACATGTCTTTTTATCTTGCAAGCACTGGGCGAACCGTAGCAATCGAAAATTCTTTGCTCCATCCTTTTGGCGCTTTTATTAGCGGCGACAAACCTCAGCCAACTCAAGACCTAAATTATGCAATGCCCGAAAAGGAGAGCGACCGTTTGGACATATTAATTTTAGGAATTCGAGGCCAAAACGACCCAGACGCAGAAGATGGCGGACCTTTGCTAACGGACTCTATGGAATTGTTTAGCTATAATAAAACCACCAAAAAATCTTCGCTTGTTTCGGTGCCTCGAGATCTGTACGTCACTATTCATGATGGCCAGAAAGACAAATTAAATGCAGCATACGAATGGGGCGTAAACCACTCAAATGGTACTGATTTTATCAAAGAAAAGATGTCTCAGATCACTGGAGTATACATCGATAAGG
>JAIFWG010000060.1 GCA_019662005.1 Candidatus Parcubacteria bacterium | reverse complement strand
GTTTCGCTAGAAATTAGATGAAACAATACTTTTGTTCGTTCGACGTGGCGCAAGAATTTAATTCCTAATCCTTTGCCTTCAGACGCCCCTTCGATAATACCTGGTATGTCAGCGAGAATCAGATCATAATAAACTCCTAAGTGAGGTTCAAGTGTAGTAAAAGGATAATTGGCCACCTTGCTATTGGCTCTTGTTAGTTCGTTTAATAAACTCGACTTGCCAGCATTGGGCAACCCAATAAGTCCAACATCAGCAATTAGTTTCAATTCAAGCCGAACTTGATATTTTTCTCCAGGCAAGCCTTCTTTGAATTGGCGAGGACTGGTATTTGTAGAGGATCGAAAGTGAAAATTGCCTTTGCCGCCGCGGCCGCCGCGAGCAATCTGAATCTTCTCTCCGATCTTAGTTATTTCCTGGTCAGTTTTTAAATCTAAGTTATGTATGACTGTGCCGACTGGAACTTTAATTATTAAATCTTCTCCATCTGGTCCGTCATTGTATTGTCGTCCGCCAACTTCGCCATCTCCAGCCTTGAAGACTTTGGCATTGCGCAAACGGGTGAGTGCGCCCAAATCTGAAATCCCTTCAACGTATACGTCTCCGCCATGCCCGCCAGTTGCGCCAGTTGGCCCCAGTGACATCATGTTTTTGTTGAATGCCACGGTGCCGTCGCCGCCTTTGCCGGCGACTACTTTGATTGTAATGTCATCTATTAACATAGTTCAAACTTCATGGCCGCCTGCCTCTCTAAAAATGAGGCGACGGCTTTTGACCAATCTCTGCGTTAAAAGCTCCGGTCCTCCCTTACCATATGTCTATATGGTTCAGTTCGGTCCTCGCCTTTGCCTTGATCTTGGTCAAACCATGAGTTTTTAATATTCTATATAATACCACACTTTGACATAGATTGGAATCAGTTGTATATTATTGAGGCGTTCTTTATCATGCCTTTTGAATATCGCTGCGATACTTGCGATAAATGGACTCGCATTTCTGACAATAGAGTCAACTATTGTTCTTACTGTGGTTCTGTGTTTGATACAAGGAAATTCGGCCACGCCAAAGAAGCTTACGCAGCCGCTTGGAAAGCTCGAATGAAAGTGTCGAATCAAGCATTTGTTGTGCTGTTTACGGTGATTGGCACTGGTTTGATTCTTGCGTTTTTTCTTGTTCGTTATTTATCCTACTTGTCACCTCTGGCTTTAATGCTGGTTATTATTGGACTTTTGATATTTCTGGTCCGGTCTCTTATAAAGTCAGACAAGTTATTTCGATCAATGCTTCCCGATAATGTTCGTCCCGTCTCGACCACCCACTAGGTGGTCTTTTTGTTTTGACAACAAGCAAATTTGATAGTATATTCTTTTAGCGTTCATTAACATGGCTGAAATAATTGTTGCCGGTATTGTTCTTCTTGCGATAATTGTCGTTCTTTTTTGGACAGGGCCTTACTTAGCGACTTGGGCATTATCTTTACTAGGTTTTTCTTTTGGAGTTTTTGGGTTATGGAGTATCGAATTCTTTTTCTTGGTTGCACTGTTTTGTGTGATTGAAGTGTTGGCTATAGAAAAAGAAAATGGTCGAGGAGCGACCATCAGTTTGATCCTTTCTTTGCTCTTACTTAATTGGATCGGAGGCCTCAAGCTGCCGACTTATATTTATCAGCATCCAGGCTTTTCAGTGTTACTATTGATCGGCTATTTTCTCATGGGAGCGGTTTGGTCTGTGATCAAATGGTGGCTCTATACTAAAGATCTTCGAGAAAAGTACGATAAAATTAAACGAGAATTCCTAGAATACAATGGAAAAGATTCAAATACAGCTATTCCAGTCGAACTAAAAGAAGATTGGGTTGATTTTGTTAAACATAAAGGGTTAAGGATGGAAAATGGAACCTTTGTTCCAGATCCATACCGACACAAATCCACACTGCTTGTCTGGATAGGTCACTGGCCTTTCAGTGCACTTTGGACCCTAATTAACGACCCCGTTAAGAGGATTCTTAAAACTTTATATAATCAGCTTCAAACTACTTATCGAAGAATTGCCCAAGCCAGCTTTATCGGCACTGAAAATGATATATTAACTAAAGACGAGAAAGAACAATTAAGAACTCTGAAAGAAAAGAAACTGCAGGAGGAAAGAGCTGCTAGAGAAAACGAGATAAAAGATAAGTTAGCAAAAAGCAGAGAACTTCCTGTCGGGGGATATTCATTTCCGAGAGAAAGAGACCACTAAGGTGGTCTTTTGTTTTCTTGAGATTGTTCTACAATGACGCCAGAACCATATGTATGGATTTTAAATCCATTCCAGCTGCAAACAAATTTTATATTATCTACACTCTTGATCCTTTTACAATCTTTGGTCTAACTGGCTTAAGACTGGCTTGTCTCTTCTCTTCTCCTCGCGAAGCAATGGTTTTCCTGGAAAACTGTACCGAGGACGGTTGTGGTATGTACGGCGTTATAGTTAATTCTATGAGTTGGGCTCATATTTTGAACACAATGCCCAAGAACTACCAAGGCGGAATTCTTGATTATTACCCCGATGATACTGAAGAGCAAATCGAAAAAAAGAAATTCTTATTTGCTGATATTCTACCCAAGGCTGCCTAAACGGCAGCTTTTATAATTGACAAATTTTAAATAAACGTTAATATAAGTCCGAACTTTAAAAATGAAGAACTACATACTCCTTGCTTTAGCAATTATTCTTGTGGTTGCAACACCCTCGGTGATTCTTAAACTTATGCAGGACCATGAAGTCAAGCAAGGGAATGTAAGTTTGGTTGCGGGGACTTACATTACTTATGGCTATGATCCAGACACTGATAAATGTTTTATTTTCAAAGGAGTAGCTTTTATTGAAACACAATGTACTCCTAAAGTGATGGAAAAAATTCGTAAAGACCAATCTAAAAGTCAGTTATCCGGAGAATTAGGGGGAGTTAAGTAGGTGCGAAAGCACCTTTTTTGTTATAATATTAAGCCAATGTTTCAGGAACTTTATAAAAAACTTAACAAAGCGCAAAAAGAAGCCGTTGATGCAATTGAAGGACCAGTAATGGTTGTTGCCGGGCCTGGTACAGGCAAAACCCAGATCCTAACTCTGCGCATTGCCAACATCTTACAAAAGACCCAAGTCGAACCGGGCAATATTTTAGCCCTTACATTTACCGAGTCGGGCGTAGTTTCAATGCGAAAGCGCTTAGCCGAAATTATAGGAACTCCTGCTTACTCTGTATCTATCAAAACATTTCATGGATTCTGCAATGACGTAATTAAAAATTATCCTGAAGAATTTCCTCATATTATCGGCTCGACCAGTATCACCGAGGTCGAACAGATTACTATTTTAGAACAAGCACTTCAGAAGCTTGCTCTTAAAGATCTAAAACCTTTTGGCGACCCTTTTTATTATGTCCGATCTATTCTCGGAGCAATTAACGATTTAAAACGCGAAGGCATTACTCCTCAACAATTCAAAGAGCTTGTAATCAAAGAAGCGGCTCAATTTGAGACGATGGATGATCGTTACCATGAAAAAGGCGCACACAAGGGCAAAATGAAAGGCGAGTTGCAGAAACTAGAAAAAAATATCAGAAAAAACCAGGAACTTTCTGAAATCTATCAGCACTATCAAGATCATCTCGCTCAATCAAAGCAGTACGATCTCTTTCCTCCC
>JAIFWG010000059.1 GCA_019662005.1 Candidatus Parcubacteria bacterium | reverse complement strand
GGGAAATAGGGTATATAGAAACTTATCGTAAACGAGCCGGCTTATAGCCGGTTTTAAATACCAAGCGCTAAGCGCTTGGTATTTTTTCTTCTTCCGGAGATTGAGTGACTGGTTCAGTTGCCGCTTCGGCGCCTTTTTTCTTTCCTTTGGCCCCGTATTTTCTTGGTGGTCTAACTGGTTTTTCTTTCCAGATCTTGAGAGCTTCTTGAAGTTCAGCCTCGTTTTCAGGTTTCTTGCTCATAAGGAATGTGCAGTCTGGCCAGCGGGAACAGGCATAAAACACTTTTCCTCGCCCACGGGATTTTTTCTCAACCAGCTCTCCGGTTATACAGTTTGGACACTTAAATCCAGTTTTGTTTAAGATTTTCTTTATGCCTTTGCAAGTTGGGTAGTCTACGCAACCAAGGAAGTAGCCAAAGCGACCTCGAGTAACTTTCATAGGTTTGCCACAAATTGGGCAACGTTCGTCTTTTGTTTGTTCTTCGAGAACTTTAATCTTTGCCGCTTCTTCTGGTAATGGCAAAGTAACTTTGCTTCCTGGTTCAGGGCATGATAAGAACTTACCATTACGGCCGAATTTAATAAGCATGGGTTTGCTGCAGTGAGGGCAAGGCACATCAGAAACTTCAGTTAAGGATTCGACGCTTTCAAATTTCTCTTTAAGATTTTTGCTAAATGGTTCCCAGAATTCTTTGATGACCGGTACCCAGCCAAGCTTTCCGGCAGCAATATCATCAAACTCTTCTTCAATGTGAGAAGTAAAGTTTATATCAATAACTTCGGGGAAGTTTGCGACGAGCATGTCGTTCACTAAAAATCCGATCTCTGTGGGGTGATATTTCTTTTCTAATTTCTCAACATAGCCTCGATCTTGAATTGTGGCTAAGGTAGGAGCATAGGTTGAAGGTCGTCCCACACCAGCAGCCTCGAGTGTCTTAACTAAGGTAGCATCTGTAAATCGAGCTGGTGGTTCGGTAAAGTGTTGATCGTGGAAAAGCTCAACAAAATTCAGAACCTCTTTATTTTTGAGTTCAGGAAGTTGTCCTTCTGGGTAATCTTCTTCGGATTCTTCGCCTTCATCGCGTGTTTCAGTGTAAGCTTTGATAAAGCCATCGAACTTAATAACCTGGCCATTAGCTCTGAATGTGTATTTTGGTCCCGCGGCTATATCAATTGCCGTTTGGTCTAACACGGCAGCTTGCATTTGGCAGGCGATCGTTCTTTTCCAGATCAAGTCATAAAGGCGTTTCTGGCCTGGATCAATGTTAGCAGGTAAGTCGTCAGGGAGTTTTGATAAGTCTGTTGGGCGAACTGCTTCGTGTGCTTCTTGTGCTCCTTTTGATTTGTTTTGAAAATGTCGGGGTTCTGGAAGGGTATATTCTTTACCAAATTTTTCTTTAATCACATCTTGGGCTTGGCTCAAAGCGATTTGGGATATATTTAAAGAATCGGTACGCATGTACGTAATAAAGCCAGTTTCGTATAAGCGTTGAGCTAATGTCATGGTCTGCTTTGCAGAGAACCCAAGTTTGCGAGAGGCTTCTTGTTGTAAAGTAGAGGTGGTAAAAGGCGGAGCAGGCGAGCGGTGTGCTTCTTTTTTAGTAACTTCTATAACATGGTAAGCAGCGCCATTGAGATCTTCTATGATTTTTTTGGCTTCTGTTTCGTTTTTAACACCAAGGCGGTCAATGCTTTTATCTTCAATTTTAGTTAGACGAGCTTTAAAATGCTTGTCCTCATCTTTTTTTGAGAGCGCTACTTCAACTGACCAATACTCTTGAGGTACAAATTTCTGAATCTCTCGTTCACGTTCAACAACTAGGCGGACAGCCACAGATTGAACGCGGCCGGCAGATAAACCGGATCTAACCTTTTTCCACAAAAATGGAGAAAGTTTGTAACCCACCAAGCGATCAAGAATACGGCGAGCTTGTTGGGCATCTACTAAATTATCATCAATTTCTCTGGGGTGGCTGACAGCTTCTTCGATGGCGTGCTTTGTAATTTCGTGAAACACAACTCGTTCAACCTTCTTTTCGGTTGATTTTTTATCTAGACCTAAAGCATGAGCGAGGTGCCAGGCGATGGCTTCTCCTTCACGGTCAGGGTCAGTAGCCAGAATAACTGAGTCGGCTTTGGCTGCGTCTTTTTTGAGTTCAGCAACTATGCTTTTGGCTTTTGTTGGAATTACGTAGGTTGGTTTGAAATCGTCATCAACATCAATGCCAAGTTTTGTTTTTGGCAAATCTCTAATATGTCCGAAAGACGATTTAACTACAAAATCACCGCCGAGGAAGCGGGAAATCGTTTTTGCTTTAGTTGGGGATTCTACTACGATTAATTGCATATTAGTTTTTTATAAATTGGCCCGAATTGTTTTGTCGGATCAATCCGGATATTTCCATCATTGAAAGCGCGGCCATGATTTCTGAAGCATTTAACCCCGTTTCTCTTATAATTAATTCAGTGTCGCTTGGGCCTCGTTCCTGTAGTATAGCAAGAATTTTATTTTCAACTGGGTGCTGTGTGGACAGATTAGCGGTTCCTGTTAATTGCAGGTGATCATATTCTTCTAAGATATCATTGGCCGAGGTTACAAGCTTAGCCCCCTTTTTCAATAACGTATTTGGACCACTGGACTTAGAAGAAAATATGCTACCAGGCACTGCAAATACATCCCTATTTTGATCTATAGCTTGCCGAGCCGTGATCAAAGATCCGCTCCTCTCATCAGCCTCTATTATGAGTACGCCTTTTGACAGACCACTGATAATTCGATTGCGGGCAGGAAAGGTGCCTTTATGTGCTGATGACTTTGGTGGATATTCTGAGATAATCAATCCGTTTTGATTCAGGATGTTCTGAGCCAAGGGGAAGTTTGTCCGAGGGCCAATCATCACATCTTCTACACTGGATCCTAATACAATAATAGCGTTTCCATGCGCATTAAGCGTTGCTTGGTGAGCTGCGGCATCTATGCCTAACGCAAGTCCGCTTACAATGGTAAAATGGCGTGATAGGGAGGGAATAATGCTTATTACCGCCTCGTGGCCGTATGGCGTAGCCCTTCGGGTGCCGACCACAGCAAAACAGGTGGTATTCAACAGATCCACATTGCCGCGGCAGTATAATTTGGCTGGTGGCTGAGCAATGTGTTTTAGTATTTCTGGATATTGAGATGACTGTTGGTCAATCTCTATAATAGGATACGCCATCGGTACGCTAATATACTTGACTCTTGGAAAATTGGCAAGTCATGGTATAATATTCTTAATTTAAAATTCAGATTTGGCGATCAGAATCTATTCACCATGTATCTATCTGTAATTATTCCTGCCTACAACGAAGAAAAAAATATTCAGGCCACCCTGGAGGATATCTTTAGGTATCTTAAATCTAAGGATATTGACCATGAGATTATTGTTGTTACTGACGGCTCAAAGGATGAAACGGCTGATATTGTTTCAGGTCTGACAAATACTATTCCCACCTTGAGACTCATTGAAGAGAAGGTTAACCATGGAAAGGGTTATGCAACAAAACGAGGCATGCTTGAAGCTAAGGGGGATCTGCGCATATTTACAGATGCGGACAATGCAACGACCATGGATAATCTAGAAAGGCTCTTGCCATATATAGAGAAAGGATATGATGTCGTGATTGGATCGATTGCCTTAAAGGGAAAGCAGATTAAAGAAGGTAG
>JAIFWG010000058.1 GCA_019662005.1 Candidatus Parcubacteria bacterium | reverse complement strand
ACCAGAACTGCGCCTGGTTTTAATTCTTGGATTTCTTGCCAACCATTTTTAAGCATATCAGAAACAGTGCTTCCCACGTTAGCGTGAGTAAATGATAGCCAATGTGGCTTTTTTAAAAATTCTAGTAAAGAGTTAAATAAATATAAAATAGAAGAAGCAAAAACCGCACAGGATAAGCTACCATCTTCTAGCGCATCTTTTTCCACACCATCCTGGAGAATATAAAAATTTCGAAACATCCAATTCTCGCCCTTTGCGGCGTTTTCAATCATCGTCAGATAGTTTTTCTTAAGTTCCTGTTGAATCATTGTAAAATCATACATCACTTAAATGAGAGGGTCAACTAAAACGCGCCTTCAGGCGCGTGGCTGATCCAACTTAGGATGCCAGAGAATATGAGTCAAAGGCCGAGCAGGCATGAGACCAAATGTAATATGGTGTTTGTAAGGTTTTCGAAAACCTGGATGAATGCTGACTGCATGCTCCGAACTCATACAAAAACCAATATGCTGGTGACCGTGCACAGCTTTCCAAACAAGCACCGCACCCAACCTTTTTTCTTGAATAGGCCTCCAACCTTTTGCTGTTAAATCTCTCAGTAAAGCTCGGATATTTACATGAGTTCTTTTTGAAAGACCAAAGTACTCCAGCAAGTCTGATACGGCAAATGCCGAAGCCGCACAAGGAGATTGTTGAATAGCCATTCTTTGAGAGCTTTGAGCTCTCTTAAAGAACTGCTGAGGGATATAGTCTCTCTGAACCCATCCAGAAATCCGGAATAAATACTGATCTCGGATAATTGTCTCTGGCATTTCAATGTACTTGCCCGTAATTATACAATAAAAGTTGACAAAGTAAACTAAAATCCCGACCTAGGTCGGGGTTTTAGTTTACTTCGGCGCGACTTCCTTGATAAGAGGAATTGGTTTTTGGATTGTGATTGGTTTTGAAATACTGCAGATTTGATTTTGCCCATCAGAACCAGTCAGAGTTACTGTAAAGTTCCCATCCGAGGCATAAGCATGGCTTGGACTTCTGGTGCTTGATGTCGTTCCATCACCAAAGTTCCAGGACCAGTTCTGCTGGTTAACTGGCCCGCTGATCACGCTTTGATCTGTAAATTGAACTGGCGAACCTTTCTTGGGTTTATTTGGGGAATAGGTAAAGTTCACTTGAGGATAGGCATACTTAGGGGTTTTCCAACTACTGGTGGGGTCAGAAAAATTAGAATTTGTTCCATTTGCGTTCCAAACTATGATCCGTGCTTTATAGGTAGTATCAAAGCTTAGAATACTGCTTGAGACAGCATAATTGGTTGAGCTAGATTGAATTTTTCCTGAATCAAAGAAGTAGTTAACAAATGAGCCCGTATTTGTCATTTGAATCTCATACCAGGTTTGAGGACTTCCAGAAGGATCACTATACGTCCAGCTTAGCACTCCTCCAATACCAGATGTGCAGTAATTTCCTGGAGTGTAGGTCAGAACCGGCGTACTTGGTGTAGATGGCACCTGAACTATGACTTGCGACTGACTGGTACCGCCAGCGCCGTTGCAAGTCAGAGTATATGTAGTTGTACTAATCACTCCTGTTGCAAATGAGCCAGAAGTTCCGACCCATTTTGGATTTGGATCATTGGGGTTTGAAGAAGATACGACACAGTTAGCTGCATCTGCACAAGCATGACCGTCAGCACCGCACCATTCAATTTGAGCGGACTGGCCATACGTCATAGTTATAGAACCAGCAGTGTTGTTGGCTCTAATGTCTGCTTCAGGGGCAGGCGGTGATCCAACATTAATCGTCATTGAAGATGAGTTGCTTGTATCAGCCAGAGCAGATTCTCCAAGCAGTCGGTTTCTACTAGCCGACTGCTTAGTACACGACAGTGTATAAGTTTCTGCTTGGATCATATTAGAGATAACAACACTTCCTGTTGTGCCAGACCAAATCCCTTTTGGACCAGACATGGTGCAAGTTGAGGCATTTGCACAAACGTGACTGTCCGCACCGCACCAAGTTAAAGTTGCGCTGGCACCATAAGGAGCGGTCATTGAGCCAGAATAGGTATTACCGCCATAGTGTCCTACTAAATCAGCTTCCGGTGTTGGACAAGGTCCATAAGTGTTTGCCTGAAAATCCACCACATGACCAACCCAGCCACCATTAAAGTTATATGTAAAGTCGGGACTGACGCTGCGTTTAATAAGAACAAAAACTACATAAGGCTCGTTGAGGTTGTCATCGATCGTACCAGTGCTTACGCCATATCGATCAACGGTATGAATATATCCATTAGTCGGACCAATGGCATAAAAATACATTATATTATTATCGTAGTTTGTAATGTAATCAAATTTAATGTGACTTAACATTTGTCCAGGCGGAGCAAAGACATAAAGATATGCATAATTTCCATAACTAAATGTGTTTCCTTGTACTGGCCAAAGCATGGCATGGTTTTGACCATTAAGGTTTGTAATGACGCCATACTTATCAGGAGTCGTATCATCTCCTCCAAATGTACCCATCTGGTTCATGTTGTAGCTGGCTGTGCAGCTGCCAGGAGGCGGGGTTGGCGGCGGAGGGGTTCCTGGTGGAGTAGGGCTACTTTGAATAACGACAGTCACCTGGTCAGTGCCCTGAACAGCTGGATTGGAACTGCTTGTGCAGGTTAGCGTATAGGTAGTCGTTACTACCAGTGCTCCCGTAGATTGATTACCAGTAGTTCCGGACCAACCACTTGGTGCAATCGAACAAGAGCTAGCATTTTGAGATTCCCAATGAATCAGGGCGGACTGGCCAGATTGTTTTGTAACTGAACCCTGCTGACCATCAGCGGTAATGAGTAAAGTAAGATTGGCTGGTAATGGACAATTTCCACCATAAAGTCCTCCCGGAGGTCCAGGATTTGAATTTGTGCTGCCGTTACTGTTTACGGCTTCAATATAAAAATACCAGTCAACACCTTGAGCTTCTTGAGTTTGATAAGAAGTAGCATTGATACCGCTGGCAATTTTTACCCATTGCCCACCGCTCCATGCTTTTCGCCAAACATTATAGAATGATGCATTAGAAGAAGCCGTCCAACTTAAATTAAAGCTTCCTTGGCCTTGGCAGGAAGTGTTATTGAGATTAAATGCGCCAGGTGGCGGATTTTGTTGAGCATTTACAGTAACCTGAATACTTTTTTCTACTGTAGTACTGCCGTTTGTTCCTGGACCTGTTGCTTTTAAAGTAAACGAAGCGGTGCCAGGACTTTGGGCCGTGAAATTTTGAGAACCATTGGCATTTACGAATTCGGAACCGCTGCCGGCCGCTCCGCCCCATAATATCTGTGTGTTTCCTGTAGCCCATTCTGTGGTCCAACTAACTGTAAATGTGTCTCCCACGTTTACGGTGCTATATGAGCTATCGAGAGTTTTTACTTCCACTCTACGAAAATAAATTCTAACATTAGTATCTGTTTCAGCATCATCAACTCTGACATGAAGATTCGCATAATTATAATCAGCCGTATCGGATAGATTGTTGATGCTTTTGGTAAAGGTCCCCCAGCTCGTAATAACAGTCTCTCCAGGCTTAGAATCCAAAACCATTGCACACTGCCCAGTCCACATTTGAGTACTATCAGACAAGCAAACATCTTCTCTAACAGCACCGGCACTGCCAAAGCCCTCATAACGAGTTAGGGTTACATCTGCTTTATAAAGCTGATAGTCTACAGAAGCATTGTAATCATTGAAACTATTTTCGCCCTTCCC
>JAIFWG010000057.1 GCA_019662005.1 Candidatus Parcubacteria bacterium | reverse complement strand
GCGGACACGGGATTATGACTGCGAAGATTACTTCCAAGACCGGTACGCTTGTTTCTGCTCATGTGATTTCTGAAGAGGATAAAGAGCTTATCGCCGTGTCTCGTAAGGGCCAAGTGATTCGAACCTCAATTGAAGGCGTATCAGTTCTAGGCAGAGCGACTCAAGGAGTACGGGTTATGAAGTTGGATGCAGGGGATAAGCTTGCATCTGTGGCTATTGTATAATAGTTTATGATCAATTTTATAAAACAGGAGTGGCGCAATATTGTTGGTCGAGTCATTGCTGGACTTATAGTAATCAGCGTGGCTTATATCACAAAGTTGTTGCACTAGTATAAAACTGCCCGCGCGATTGCGTGGGCAGTTTTATTATTGATATAATATAAATTATGCAAACTGTCGCTGACTTTATGACTCGTGATGTGGTAAGTGTTACTCCTGAGACACCGCTTCTTGAAGCAGTAAATATTTTACAAAAATACAAGTTTAATGGTCTGCCAGTTGTAGATTCATCAAGGAGAGTGGTGGGAATTATTACAGAATATGACCTAATCATTAAAGGTTCTTCTATCCACCTTCCAACATTCATAAAATTATTTAGCGAACTCGATATTTATAAAAAAGACAGCAGCCTCATAAAAGAAGATCTGAAAAAAATATTTCAACTCAAGGTTAAAGATGTAATGAATTCTGAACCTCTGACTCTTCCTGAATCTTCTTCACTGCTTGAAATTGTAAATACATTTACTCAACACCACAAGGTAAACCCCGTTCTAATTGTTGGAAAAGATAATATATTAGGAGGTGTTGTTAGCAGGTCTGATATGCTAAAGTTTTTTGGCAATAATGACAAACTTACTTTCAGCAGTAATCCAAGCCAAGAAGAGATTCAAGGAAATGTGAATGAATTTTTAAAAAATTTCGAACAGAATTTTGTGTTGGTGGGGAGATCTCGAACCAGACTTTGGTTTTTGGTAAGCATTTTGTTCTTACTTGTTGGATTTGCAATTGCCTGGTTTTTAATACTGAGAATCACTTAGTGGATAACTTTTAGCAGAAGTCAAGTTATAATTAATATAACTGGAAGTTGGTCGACTCTAGTCATAATTTATTTTTTACTATGATTAAACGATATAATATAGTTTGGGGCAATCTTTTTGCTCTTGTCGGTATCTATTTAGCAATTGGTGTCGCCATTTTTGGCGCTCATGGCGGTCTTTCTTTTTCAACGAGTAAGGCCAGTGTTGGTTCAAAACATCACGTTGTGCCTTCTTGGTCAGTCATCTACGATTGGCCATGGTCCTGCGCAGGAAGCTGCTAAACAAAAAACCGAGCTTGGCTCGGTTTTTTGTTTAGGTTGATAACTTGTTTTTCCGGAACCCTTTCTAAATGGTAAAATAATTAGATGGATCAGGCTCCAGATGTAGCGGGTATGGAAGTCGTTAAAGGCTTTTTAAATCCCAATCAACTTGTAGACGATTTCGGTATTACCGAAGGCATGCAAATTGCCGATTTCGGTTCCGGAACTGGCCATATTGCCATACTTATGGCCCACAAGGTGGGAGAGACTGGAGCAGTAACTGCTCTAGACATTATGGAAGACAAACTGGATAGCGTACGCGTTCGGGCAAAGGCTGACAACTTAAATAATATCGCAACAGTGCGAGCTAACCTGGAAGTCATGGGAAGCACTGGTTTGGCTGACGCTTCGCAAGACATGGTTACTGTTATTAATATTTTATTTCAATCGCCCCAAAAGGAAGAAATCATTAAAGAAGCTTATAGAGTCATAAAACCCGACGGAAGACTTGTTCTGGTTGATTGGAAAAAAGAAGCAGGAGGGTTTGGTCCCCCAAATGAATCTCGTACGGACGAGAATATTATGCAGACTATTGTAACCACTGCGGGCTTTATTTATGAACGACCGATAAACGCAGGGCAGTTCCATTATGGCTTTATAGTTAAAAAATAACGGAGGGTGAATACTAATAAACTTTTTTATATTCTCATTGGTGTAATTGTTGCAGCCGTCTTTTTGACGATTGTTTTAGTGTTGCGTGGAGTCGGAGGAACTGCGACAGAAAAAGTTACTTTAGAATTTTGGGGAGTTTTTGATCACCCATCTGCTTTTACTCAACTTATTCAAAATTTTCAAACTCAAAATCCTGATATAAAAGTAAAATATCGGGAACTTGGTTTTAGCGAGTACGAAAAAACCCTTATTGATTCGCTGGCCTCTGGTACTGGTCCGGACATAGTTATGATCCAAAATAATTGGATATATAAGCACGGAGATAAGCTTCAGTCATTACCAAGCCAAATTCCTGGCGAAAAAAAGCCCCTATTCACTATTCAAGATTTTAAAAATCAATTTGTGGATGTTGCCTACACTGACCTGGTATATGGCGGACAGATTTATGGTATGCCTTTGTACATAGACACGCTTGCTCTTCTTTATAATAAAGATCTTTTTAATTCAGCCAGCATTACTCGACCTCCTCAAGATTGGGCGGAAGTAAATCAAGACGTTCAGCGGCTTACAAAATATAACGCACAAGGGAATATCATTCAGCAGGGAATTGCTCTGGGTACTGCTCGCAATATTAATCGCTCAACTGATATTTTGATGGACATGATGATTCAAAGCGGTGTGCAAATGACAGATCCTGACGGACGCTCTGCCACCTTCGCCCAAACATTGGGACAAACGGCGCTTCAATACTATACAGACTTTGCAAATCCAAGAAAGCAAGTCTATACATGGAACGATACTCTCCACTATTCCATTGATGCTTTTTCAGAAGGTTCTTTGGCGATGGTGGTTGGTTACGCTCATCATCTCTCTCAAATTAGAGCAAAATCTCCTCGATTAAATTTTGCAGTTGCTCCAATGCCTCAGGCCTCTACGGCTGATATTAGAAACTTTTCTAATTACTGGGCTTTGTCTGTGCCTAAAAAATCTGCTCACCCGATCGAGGCTTGGAAGTTTATTACTTATGCCGCTTCAAAGGAAGGCGCATCTTCATATTTGAATTTAACTCAACGCCCTGCAGCGCGCCGAGATTTAATTGATTTGCAGCGCACTGATAGCGATCTTGGTGTTTTTGCAGTACAAGCCCTGACTGCTCGATCTTGGATTCAGGTTGACGAAAATGCGATTGAAACTATTTTTGCGAACATGATTGATGATGTGAATTATAACCGGTCTATTGTCCGAGATGCGATTGAAAAGGCCCAAGCCCAAGTGAATGTCTTAATGTCCGGTCGCTAAATGCGATTCCTCAAAATTACAATTCCAGTTTTGATCATTTGCACAATACTATTGTTGCCCGTTTTAACATATGCCTATTCTCCTTCCTGGTGGCCAATTGTGCCTTGTGGGTTAAAAACTCAACCGACAGATGTTTCCCTCACTGATTCCAATGGCAAAGCTTGGGATTATACTCAACCTTGTAACCAATGTCTCTTGTTGCAACTGGCAAGCAATATAATTAACTTTGTATTCTTCGCTATTGTGCCGGTATTTGGAACCCTTTTGTTTATTTGGGCAGGATTTCTGATTTTGGTTGGCGGCGGTACAGGAAACCCTGGGCGGGTGGGCGATGGGTATAAAATTTTTAAACAGACATTTTATGGAGCTATGATTCTGCTTGCTTCGTGGCTATTTACTAACACGCTTATCAAGACTTTAGCTGGAGATAGCGATCTTTCTAATAACTGGTACAACATAGAGTGTAAGGTTGGAACTCTAAAAGAGATTACTCAACCAGG
>JAIFWG010000056.1 GCA_019662005.1 Candidatus Parcubacteria bacterium | reverse complement strand
CCTGGGAAGGCCAGCTGATCCGCGGCGGGATGAGCGGGGGCAGCGGTACCATCGGCGCCCAGCCTTTCGACTTCACCATCGAGTCGGATGCAATGGCTGAAAAAGCCCAGGAGTACATGACCAACCAGACGGAGGTGGTGATCAAGTACCGGATGGAAGGGTTGTACTCGGTCTGTCGGTCTGACAGTTCGGGGCATTTCCTGACAAGCATCGAGCCGGCGAAGAAGCCAGCCGGGGAGCTGAGCTCCGTGCAGAAAGGCCTCGCGTCCCGCAAGCGGCGGGACGCGAGCACCTCTGTGCGGGGCTTTTTTGTTTCTCAAAATTATTGTAGGTTAGAGCCAAGTTCTTTTTATGTCAAAACCTTATCGGCAGAGATACTATGTATCCCGACGCAGTCGCTTGCGCTGGCCAGCTAAGATTTTAATGATTGTTATGGCCTTTGCTCTGATGGGGAGTTGCTATGTGGTTTACGGTCAAATGGAAGTCTCGGAATACCCCTTTGCTACTGTGAGTGGTCCTATTGAGGGGACAGACCTCTACCTTACTCATTCAGTAACAAAAAATGGTGATCTATATACATACGAGTATATTGTGAGCAACCAAAGCCAGTATACAATCTGGTTGTTTCATTGGGATCTCTTTGATCGTGTAACCGGCAAATCGCAAGTATATGAGCTGCCTCCTTCTAAGGCGGACCTTAAAATTACTTTGCAAAGCAAGCAGGCCCCAATGATGGTTCAGCGAACGTTTAAGGCGCAACAGAAGTTTACCCAAGAGATCTTGATGAGCACTCAATATGGACCTCTTCCAAAAACGTTGGCTCAAATCCAACAGAAAAATGGCCGTTAGGCCATTTTTAAATTCTTCTTCTGATGCAAGTGTCGGTAATACTTGATTGCGAAGCGGTGAGCTTCGGTATCAATCCAAAGAAGAAGATTCTTTTCATCTCGAGAAAGTTTGTCTAGCATTATCGGAGTTTTGCGTCCGGGAACGATTAACTTATGACCCAAATGACGTTCGTCTTTTGAGATTCCAACTACAGGAAGGTTAACTCCCATATCTTTGAGAGTCTTTGCGGCAGTATTTACCTGGCCTCGGCCGCCATCAATTAATATTAAATCCGGAAAAGGCCACTCTGGGTGATTAAAGCGCCTGATCAATACTTCGTGGAGCATCGCGGTATCATCAGGTGTCTTTTTTGTTCTTATTCTAAACTTGCGATAAAAATTCTTGTCAGCGCGGCCGTGTACAAAAGTAACCATGGATCCAGTGGCATTAGTACCTTGAATATTTGATATATCATATCCTTCAATCCGAATAATAGGATTTTTTAATTTTAATAATGTTTGCAGACCAGAACGATGAGCTTTTAGAATTTCTGAATGTTTAATAACATGAGCATTATCGAAAACTCTCTGAAGGCGTTCAATTTTGTTTCTTAAATCAATTGCATGATCAAATTTGTCAGCTCGAGCTGCTTGATCCATGTGGCCTTTCAATTCTTTGACTAGAGAATTCTTTTTTCCGCTTAAGATATCTCGAATAGCTTTTATATTTTGCTTGTATTCTGCAAGCTTCTCGGATTTAAGTTTCGGGTCAACATCTTTTAGGCAGCAATAACCTATGCACTTACCAATATGGTGGTTTAAGCAGAAATTGTGGTGAGATTGTTTGCAGGTGCAGTAAGGGAATATCGAACGTAGGTATTTTAGAGTAGCTTTTAGAGAAGTACCGTCAGTAAATGGTCCTATGTACTCTTTAACATCAACTATCTTATTCTTGATCCTGCCTGTGGTCTGGTGGGTTAAGTATAGTCTTGGAAATTCAGCGTTGCTGAAGGCTACATAAAAATACTGCTTGTCGTCTCGAAGCATGATATTAAATGGAGGCCGTTTGTTTTTAATCATCTGCGATTCTAGAATCAATGCTTCAATGTCTGATCCTGTCTCGATAAACTCAACCTTCTCAGCTTTGCTGATCATGGTTCTTAGCCGATGGTCCTGTGTTTTGGGATAAGAAGAAATCCGTTGTTTTATATCGGCAGCCTTTCCTATGTATAGTTCATGATCTTGTGTACCAAAAACATACACGCCTGGCGCGCGGGGAGCCCCTTTAACTAATTGACTTAGCCGATCTAAATTCATAAGTACATTATTATACAATACTTTTTGTTTTTTAGGAAGTGTAAAAATACTGCTATTTTTATAAGTTTGTAATAGATCATTGTTCATGAACTATGTTTTGGTATTAGTTATAACCATAGCGATTCAGGCATTTGTGGGTGAGCAGTTTGTGATTTCAAAAGGGCAGCTGGGTCCGTTTAGAATAGGCCAGTCAGCCTACGAAGTCATCGAATACTACAGGAACACTAGTCTTAGCGAACGGGCGGTTAAAGCTTTTATGTCTGATACGGGCTCGCCGTATTTTGAAGTTTGGTTTAGTCGGTCAAATAAGAGTTTTGTACTTCAGACCCACAAAAGCGAAACGGTTGAAACTTCAGGCGATGACCTGATCTCCAGCATCACAATATTCAACCCAGGATATGCGACGGAGTCTGGAATTCACGTAGGAGCAACTCTTGGCCAGGTAAAAAAGGCATTTGAGGAGATAAATGTCGAAATCAAGCAGCTGGATAATAAGTCCTATGCTGTGGTTGAAACGCTTGGCTTCTGGTTTGAGGTAAAGTCAGAGCGAGTGCTTCATCAACTAAGCCGTAATGAGAATCAAATAGTTTTGCATGATACGGACATTGTGTCTGCAATCATAATCAAGTAACCCAGTTGTCTAACTGGGTTTTATTATTTAGTATTGCGACATGTTGCGAAATGCTATCTTGGCCACGCTTGCCTACTACGATGCTTTTGATCATCCTCTTACTATCTTTGAGCTGCATCGGTATTTAGTGAACCCAACGCGGCTGTCCCAGACGACAGCTGCGTTGGGAGACATCTCATTGCCAGACATACTTTCAGAGCTCCAAAATCTTCAAACGACAGGAAAAATCTCCTCTAAAAATGGATTCTATATGCTTCCAGGGAGAGAAGAGTGGTACAAAAAGAGAATTCAGCGAGAAAAAATTGCCGCTCAAAAATGGAAACAATTCCGTCGCTACGCATTTTGGCTGCAGGCCACCCCTTTTATAAGCGGCTTGTTCGCCAGCGGTTCTATGGCGCTTGGTACAACAGAATTAAAAAGTGATTTTGACGTGCTAGTAATCGTAAAAGCCGGACGACTGTATACCGCCCGCTTATTTTTGCTCGCCGCAGCTTCTTTGTTAGGTGTCCGACGCACTCGGTACGAAAAAGTTGCACCGAACAAACTGTGTTTTAACCACTATATTACCGACGAGTCTCTTTTGATTAACCACGAAAGTCTTTATAACGCCCATTCATATGCTCACTTGATACCTCTGCATATAAGCGAATCGCTGTTTTATAAATTCTATAAAGAAAACTATTGGATCTCTAAATACGTCTACAATTTCAGACCTCATTACGAACGAATATTGCGGATGATCAAATCAAATATCTTGCTTGTCCAAATTGCTCGTAGCTTTGAGCGGGTGCTTCAAGGTTTATTGGGCGAAAAACTAGAAGGGGGACTTCGCTTTTATCAGCAAAAACGAATTAATATGAATCCTGCTACCCATGCTCCTGGCGGAAGAATTGTTTTTACAGACAAAGAACTCGAATTCCATCCGTACTCATTTGAAAAAACTGTTATTGATCACTACAACAAACAGATTAAGGCTCTCGGCATCTCATTTATAGAGGAACCCGACTCCGGTTTACAGTAATCTTGTATAGCAAAACTAGTGTGATAGTGTTGCGGTAACGCTCATTAACAATGAAAAAGTTATTTTTTGCCGC
This sequence comes from Candidatus Parcubacteria bacterium, assembly GCA_019662005.1. Lineage (GTDB taxonomy): Bacteria > Patescibacteriota > Minisyncoccia > 2-02-FULL-40-12 > GWA2-44-9 > JAIFWG01. The sequence continues at coordinate 167 of JAIFWG010000056.1, read as the reverse complement.
AGTTTTGTTTTTCTTAACTTCAAATTCCGCTTTTGCAGAGTTACCCAAAATCTTAAAGCTTACAGATCTTCAGCCCGGCACTCATGCTGTGGGCTTTAGTGTCTTTCGTGGTCTTGAACCAGAACCTTTTGATGTTTTACTAAATGAAAGTGTTTTTCTTGACGATC
>JAIFWG010000055.1 GCA_019662005.1 Candidatus Parcubacteria bacterium | reverse complement strand
GAGGGATGTCGTATTTCCAAGGTTTCTCAAGGTCGTGTAAAAATACAACCAGAAGTGCGTCAGATAACGAAAAGGGCAAAGGTCTCAATTCGCTCAAACCTTTATGGTTTACGATCGCAATGTTCATTATTTCCCTGACATGATCCCAATATCCTCCCGGCCATGCTTGATGATTATTGGTTGACCCAGGGACTGTTTGGAATAGTTTCCTATTATCTTGCAGGATTATTTTGCAAACATTCCGATTTGGAGGATCGATTTTCTCGATCATGTACTCAATAACAAGGTAATGATGCATAAAAGAACTTGGTCCATAAAATAACATCAAAATTTGTTATAGTCAATTCATAAATGAATCATGATTAACTTGTCATTCATCAAAAGTTTGCTACTCTGGTTACACTATGTTTAAAAAAATATCATTATTAGCGATTATCGCTACCGCATTCGTTGTACCAACAAGTTTTGCATTGGGCGCACGGTATCAGTACACTCACGTTAGCTATAACAGCAACATGTATCCATATAGTTCAAGACAGGTGTCTTATCCTTTATACAGCAGACCTTCTCGAGTTCCTTATTACTACACATTGCCTAACTATGCACCTTGGGATCAACTTGGAATACTTCTTGAAGAAAATGCCAGCTATGTCAGCCAGGCTCGCTACACTAATATTCTCTATCCAAGATACGGTTACTAAACTGAAACCAAAAAGCGCCCGCAAAGGGCGCTTTTTGGTTTAAACTTTGAGAAAACGCCGAATAGCTACAGAACTAGAGATGACTCCAAGCCCGACACCGATCATAAGCATCAGAAAAATAAATTGGGCAATGTTGGCCACAAAATAACTAATCAAACTAATTCCTGGCAATAGCAGAGCTGCCTTGGAAGACACCACCCAAACGGTTGGGTAAAACAAAACGGTAGCAATAAGTGCGGCAAACAAACCATAGAGGCCACCCTCAACCAGGTAAGGCGCTTTTACATGCCAGGAAGAACCGCCAACCAAGCGCATTATTTCGATTTCTTGTTTTTGATTATAAATAGTAAGACGAATGGTATTAAAGGTAACTAATATAGCTACCATTGCTAAAATCAAAGTCGCAAGAAATCCCCAGTTGCGCAAACCATTTGAAATTCCTTGAACACGATTGATAACTGCTTCATTCTCGTAAAAATTGATTTTATCAATCAAGGGTCGAAACTTGTTACCTTCCAGATAACTGACAATCGTAGTGTATTGAGAAGAATCTTTTGCTTTTATATTCAATGAAGCTTGCAATGGATTATCTGTAAGTTCAGAAAGAGATGCTTGAATCAGTGCATCCCCAGCGTGATTAGACTTAAATTCTTCAAGAGCTTTGTCTCGAGAAATATATGTAACAGAAGATACTTGGGATTGATCCTCAAGATCCTGTTTGATATCCATGATCTCATCTTCCGCAGCATCTTGCTTGAAATAAACACTTACATCAACTTTACCCTGAAGGCCGCCTACAATTTCTGAAGAAATGTAATTTATGACCATCAAACCGCCAAAAAGCAGAAGTACCATAGCCATAACGCCAGTCGTACCCAAACTTAAATAACTATTACGCTTGAAGTTGGTCCAGCCTATGTGGAATATTCTTTTGGATGTTTTCTTCATTAGATTATATATTTGCCTTGTTCAATTTGATCACGCACAACCTTTCCTCGTTCCATGGTAATTACTCTTCTGCCGACTGCATTTACGATTTCTCGGTTATGAGTAGCCAGAATAACTGTAGTGCCGAATTCATTGATCTTCATTAGTAATTTTACTACATCATAGCTATTTACCAAATCTAAGTTTCCTGTTGGTTCGTCTGCTAAAATAATTCGAGGGCGGTGAATCAATGCTCGGGCAATTGCTAAGCGCTGTTTCTCCCCTCCCGACATCTGGTGCGGAAAGTTTTTTATTTTTTCGTTAAGTCCCACAATATTTAAAACCTTTGGCACATCAGCTTCAATTTCTTCGGGCTCGGCGCCACAAACCTCTAACGCAAAAGCAACATTTTCAAAAGCGCTCTTTTTGGAAAGTAATTTGAAGTCTTGGAAAATAGTTCCTATTTTACGGCGCAAAAGAGGAACTTCTTTTGCTGAAAGATCTGCAATATTTACTCCGTCGATAACAATATCGCCGGCACTAGGCTTGATCTCCCGAGTCATGAGCTTAAGCAAAGTTGACTTGCCAGCGCCAGAAGGACCAACGAGTGAGACAAATTCACCATCTTTAATTTCGAGATTCAAATCATCTAAAGCAATAAAGTCATCATCGTAAATTGTGGAAACGTTTTTGAATTCTATCATTCTTTTTCCGCCTCTAAGAATTTATCCAGATCACCCTCTAACACTTTATCTGGTTGGGACGACTTGGCCCCGGTGCGATGGTCTTTAACCATTTGGTACGGATTTAATACATAAGAACGAATTTGGCTCCCCCACTCAATCGCAACTTGCGTCTTAAGTTCAGATAAATCTTTGGCTTTCTGCTCTTCCATCTTTTGAGCTAGTCGAGATGTTAAAAGATTCATTGCCTTCTCTTTATTTTGAGCTTGAGAACGTTCGGATTGAACAGCAACTGCAATACCGCTAGGAATATGGGTAATTCTGACCGCACTTTCTAATTTATTTACATTCTGCCCGCCTGGGCCAGATGAACGGAAAGTATCTATTCTTAAGTCGTTAGGATTAATTTGAAAATTTTTCGCAGCAATCTGGGGTAAAAATTCTACTAATGCAAATGAAGTGTGGCGAAGTCCCTTGGAGGAAAATGGGGACATGCGAACCAATCGGTGCACACCGCTTTCTTTTTTTAATATATCGTAAATATTTGGACCGGTCATTTCGACGGCTACGTTCTTAATTCCGCCTTGTTCGCCGTATGAGTCATTTAAAATTTTAAAGCCCCAACCCTTCTTTTGGGCCAACTTATGGTACATCTTAAGCAACATTGATGCCCAATCCTGGGCATCCACGCCACCGGCTCCCGCATAGATGTATAAAAGAGCCGTATTGTGCTCGTAATCTAACACCTTCTCATTGTAGCTTACTCCTGGAATTTTTCAATCGTATAATGAGCCGGAGGCGAGAGTCGAACTCGCGACCTCTACTTTACGAAAGTATTGCTCTACCAGCTGAGCTACTCCGGCTTAATTTCCTTATTTTACCAGCTTTTTAGAGCTTTGACAAAAGAAAAAACAAAGATCAGGATATGGTTATGAAAGGGATAATTCTTGCGGGAGGTGCGGGTACGCGCCTCCGACCACTTACTAAAGTCACAAGCAAGCAACTTCTGCCGATCTACGATCGGCCAATGGTTTTTTACCCGCTCCAAACCCTGCTCGATGCAGGCATAAAAGAAATCTTATTTATTGTGTCGCCCGATCATGCGGGAGACTTTCTTAAATTACTTGGATCAGGCAAAGAGTTTGGCGCTAAATTTACATATGAGATTCAGGATAAACCAGAAGGTTTGGCTCAAGCATTCATAATCGGTGAAAACTTTATTAAAAACAGCAATGTTGCGCTTATCCTTGGAGATAATATTTTTGAAGACAAATTTTCAAAGACAATCAGGAATTTTAAAAAGGGCGGCCATGTCTTTGCAAAAGAAGTCCCTGACCCAGAGCGTTTCGGTGTTGTAAAATTCGATAAAAATATGAAAGCGCTGAAAATTCAAGAAAAGCCCAAAAAGTTTTTATCCAGCTACGCCGTTACCGGTTTATACCTTTACGATCATCGAGTGGTTGAGGTTGCTAAAAAACTCAAACCTTCTGCTCGAGGAGAATTAGAAATTACAGATCTGCATAATTGGTATTTAAATAAAGGAGAACTCAAAGTAGAGATTATCAAAGGTGAATGGATGGATGCCGGGACCTTTGACTCTCTCGCCCGTGCCACCAACTGGGCAATGAAGAGAAAATAAAAAGCGCGATATAATCGCGCTTTTTATTTTTACTACCTAGAGGTTGTGTTTACTGTGTTAGAGGTTCC
>JAIFWG010000054.1 GCA_019662005.1 Candidatus Parcubacteria bacterium | reverse complement strand
AATCGGTCCATTCAGAGTTTTTTCAACTCTTATTACCGGTACTGCAATTGTGTAGGTGGGAGCAAATCGAAAATATTGTACCCCTCCCACAATCTTGTGTTTGCCGGAAGAATCTACTGCCACGATTCCCATAGCACTCACTGTGGTGCGAGGATTATGTACAAGCTTAAGTCCAAAACCTGACTCGTGGGCCCAGGTTCTTTTTTCAGGAATCTGGGTTGAAATTGATTCAACGAGCCACCGCTTTGAATTCAGAGTAGTGCGGTTAAAAAGAGTAAGTGGTGATGGCGGTCCTTCGATAGGATCAATGACACGAGTATCTAGCTGTAGTGTGTACCCTGTAACCTTTTTCTTAGATTCCTTTTTGGTCTGGGCTGAAGCGACACCGCCACAGAATAAAGAAACGGAAGTCATGATTGCATAGCTTAACCACGACACGATTCGCTGAACATTCTGTTTGTAACTTTCTCTTTCTCCAGAAATGCCATCCCAAAGAATCTTAAGAATGGCTAGAGGATAGATTAGAATTCTCAACGGATGTGAAATGATATAACTTAATGCATATCCAGTTGAATTCTGATTACGCGCTACGAGTATCAAACAAATAATCATGCCCAGAGGCAATGTTAGAATGTAGCGTTGAATATATCTAGCGGCCGTCACCTTCCAATTAGTAACAGTAGTGGATGGCCAGAATTTTTCGATTTCCAGAAATTCAGGATCATTTTTAAAGAAATTCTGATATCTCTCGAATTCTTCTTTGGTATAACTTTTAAATTGCTTGCTACTGTCTCGCTCAGCGCTAAAGCGCATGAGAATTACACCGTCCATTATGACGTAGCCTGGTCTTGGATTGGGACCATTTTGTTCCAGATGCTTTAATACATACTTTAAACGTTTTTGGAGTCCAAATATACGCTCGGGTGTGAGTAACCCCTGATTTGAAAGTTCTGATACTTGAGCCGTGAGTTGGTTCGCTTCTTCCCTAGCCTTCTCCGTTAGGATCATTTCAGCTTGGGTTACATGCCATGTGGTCTGAGAGTTATACCTTAAGGACCTATCCGAAGGAGGCAATAAGATAATCAGTCCGCATAGTAAGCTAAGCAGGAGCGGGGAGTAGATTTTTAAGAGTTTCGGAATTTGAAGGATCCTTGAACAATAGAACTCATTTATCGCCTGTATCATTGTTAAGGTGCGTGTATATTATAAATCTTTTAAATCAATAGTCAATTTAGAGCTATTGACTTTTAAGGGTCTGCTATGCTATAATGTATACATAATCAGTTCTTTTCATGGGTCCTTATGGACCCGCAAGACAGGTTAGGATCTCTTCAGAATCGGTAATTCCAGCAACAACATACTATTATAGAAAGGCTGTTTAGAAATATTGATTCGGGACTTTTGCGGGTTCGTAAGTTGAACTCAACAGTGAGGTGGGGCGACAGCTTCCCGGTTCTCCCGGTTAAGGCTCCGACGACGGCTTGGGTCGCTCCGCTTCGTAAGTGGTCCGTGGTATACGCGTTGGTGTAACCTCAGGCAGGCGCTGGCATCGCCACCATCGTGCTGTATCACGGCCAACTCAATGCCGCAAAGGGTAGCCCCAAAACGGGCAATCAAACCCAGGAGCTGTGCCCATGTGCCAAGGCTCCAAGTTTGCGGCAGTCCTCGTGGGGTGCACGCAGTGCAAATGCTGCGACGCCCTAGGCCGTTGCCGGCGTCCAAACCGTCGGCGTAGTGTCGCCGGCAACGGCTTCCGTAAATTAAAACAAATTAAAACCGAATGGTGGTAAGCCACTCCGGCGCAACTCGCGCCGGTTTTTTTATTCAAAATTGTGATACACTAGACCCGGTTCTTATTATGGCCGAAAAGAAAGCATGGCGACTTATTTTTGCTGAAGGTCTTTTGGCTAATTACCTTGACGGTTCGCCCCAGTGGTCGTTTCGTCGATATAGTCCAGGGTCACACGAATTTACCAAGGGTCAGATTATCGAAGGTCAATTTTCGGAAGGGATTATGGTTCTTCTTGAAGTAATTGAAGATGTTATAATCAAACCTTTCAAAGAGATAACCCCGGCAGAGCGCAAGGCTTGGGCAGTCCATTACCCGGTTTCTCATAAGGAAATGATGCGCATGCTTCGAAGGTACTATCATGATCTTAAGGATACTGATGTGGCAGCTCTACATCTTACTAGGTTTGCTCGCATTAATGATCGCCCTGTCGCTGGTCGCGCCCTCCTCCAGTAAAGCCGCTTTGCGGCTTTTTAGTTTTGAGTTATGTGCCAGACGAAGATAGAGTTGCCGATTACTGCAGTCGGTTTATATGCCTGAAGCCAGGCATAATTTTTTTCTTCGGAAGCGAGTGATTCAGTATAGAAGGTTGCCGAGACAGCGATATAACCTCCATTAGTATTATCAGCTAAGAATTTAGCGGCCGAAGGATATTGTCTGCTTTGTATCCATACAAATTTGTCTTTTAAATAATAAGCCTGATCAGCCCAGCCAAAATAATCCAAATAAATTTTTTGAACTTTATTTTCTTCAACCCAATCGCCTAAGCGTTTTAAATCCTGCCCCCAATCTAGGTTTGAATCAACTACATAATTATGACCGCCCGCTGGTCCCCCAGCAACTTCGTTAAAGTAAGTTAGGTAAAAAGGAAACACCATCGCAGTTTCTACGGCGTACCAACCCAGGAGCTACACTCGTCCAATTTGTCCAGCCACAAGTATATATGTAAACCCATAAACAGGAATTAAGTGCCGGATTCCAATATTTACGTTAGCGGTGATGCTGAAGTACCAGTAGATAACTAACCAGATGAGCAGCGCAGATTCTTGAAAATTATTTTTAATCCAGCTCTTAACTTTTAGTTTTGAGTTTTTGAACTTATAAGCCCCTGCAATAATAAGCATTAAGACTAACCCCCAAAACGGCAGCGGTTCTTTTAGAAAATAAACAATAGGGAAGTATGACTTTAGTCCGTGATTATATAGCTCACCCAGAAAGTAAGTCCGATTACCGCCCGCATTCCGCTGAAACACCATTGTTAGGCCCAGGAAGTATTGAGCAAATGGTCGAAGGACCGGCTTATCTGCAGTGTTAACAATTAAATTAGTTATCGCTGGGTGAACCGAATTTTGAAATATAATTTTTGTATCAGCCTTTTGTAAAGCGGGAGGATAGTTATGGACGTGATATTGATAAACTGGACCCACTATGACGATAAGGCCAAGAGCCATAATAAGAATAGTTCTAGAAAGAGCTTGAGGGGTTTGTTTATGTAATAGTCCCCAAACTAAGGCTACAATCAAAAAGTAAGGGACAAGGAGAAATGTGGAAAACTTGGTTAAAAGAGCAATGCCAAAAGTAATCGCCGAGAGCCACATATGGGAGCGGCTCGGCTTTTCTATATATTTAATAAAAAAGTAACTTGAAAGTAATACTCCAAAGAGCGCGGCAATATCAGTAGTTACAAAACGAGAATGGGCAATGATCGTTGGCGATAAGCAAAACAAAAAAGTTGCCAGAATTGCCTGCCAGTTTCCATAGAGCTTTCTGCTCCAGGTAAAAACAATGAGAGCGGAAATAATAAAGAACAATAGCATCGGCATTTTTGCCGCATGTACGACCTTAATAGCATCGTTGCCAGTTAAATAGATAAGAGTGCGGCCTAAATTCCATTGCCCATGAACATCTGAAGGCCAGTTACCCTGAAGAGGCATTGAAAGGGCAGCTTGGTTTAAATCTAAGGGCAGAAGAGCTAAGCCCGCCAGATCTTTAGCTAATGGAGGATGCTCGGGATTAAATCGATAGTCTCCGCTCACAACATAAGAATACCCAGCTCCGATATGGGGGATCTCGTCTACGATAGGTGAGTCGTTCCAAACACTGGTTAAACAAAGAGTTGCGGCTACACCGATTATTGTTGAGAGGAGAATATAAAAACGCTTCATTGAAGAGTATACCGAACTGATCCTGGCGGGAACAAGAATGTTCTGGCTTGTTGGACCGTAAGGTAATAAATATTTTTACTTTTTTGTAATTCTTTGCTTGGGGTGTCGGTTAAAAACATGACCGCTTGAGCCGGCATAGGTATGCCGTCGACTAGGACTCCGGGAGCCGCAACGATTACATATTTAGGAGTTGAGCGGGGAAGTTTGTTGAGTTTGTTGGCTAGGTCCGTGTAAGACTGGTCGAAAGCTACGTTAGTAATAGGTTCTTTGGCCCAAACATTGAAATATCGATTAAATTCATAAACACCCAAGGCTAAGCATACAAAACACAAAGTAGTCACGGCAGCTATCTTGTTATGTTGAACCGCTGCCTGTTTGTACCAACCTCCTAATACACTAAATACCCACCACAGTCCACGGCCCGCAAATATCATGACCACTGGGACCACCCCGATAGTACGAAGTGCGTGCGGAGCTTCGATTGATAAGAATCCGGGCAGAAGCATAATAAAGAACCAGCTGAACAGTAGCGTGTGGGTGGTTGAAAGATGGCCATGTTTGCGTTGAATCCAGTGAACCAACTCTTTGAAAAAACCAATTACGAAAAATACTCCGATTGGCCAAGGAATCATTGGCATGCCAGATAAATTGTGACGAGGGTTATAATCTCCGGCAAAGTTAAACATGGCAAGAGTCTTTATTACGCTTTCTCCTAGAGACTGTAAGGGGTTTTGTTGAGTGAAAACAAACAGACCACTGCCTGCTCGGGAGAAGAACTGATCAGAATGATTCAAAAAGTAAATTCCGATGGGTAAGGCTATAAAAAAAGCGGTTAAGAGCAATAATGCGGTCCCAGCAAAGAGTCGGTGGCGGGTGTATTCATAGTGCGTGTAAGAAAAATCCCTCTTTAGGAAAAGGAAGTAGTTAATTAACACTAAAATAAGAATAAAAGGCGCGATTCGGTACGAAGTATAAGTGTAGAATCCCAGTCCTGCTATTACTCCCGCCCAAAAGAAGTATTCAAGACGGTTTTGTTTAAGCCCTCGCCATAAAAAGTGAAAAAGATAAACCAAAATTAACGGCAGCATAATGGCCCTAAAGCCTATGCGTGAAAAATTTACATGCCAAAATGATATTGCTAACAGAAAACTAGAAAGCGCCGCGATATGCCACTCAAATAACTCCTTTGTTAGCAGATAAAGCCCAATAACAGTTAATACGCCGATAATTGCTGAAACTAAGCGCAAAGCAAAAGCGGTGTTTCCAAATAGTTTAATAGAGATTGCCTGGAGATTAATAAACAATCCTTCGCGGCCGTTATTTTCGGGGTAAAAAATCTTATAATCTCCATTCATGTTAGCAACAATGGCATTGGAACCATTCATTGCTTCGTCTGGGTATAATCCAGGCGGTGTTTGGTGAAGATGGTAGAAACGAAAGAGTATCGCTATTGCAACAATAGAGAAAAATACTAAGATCTCGCTCTTGGAATGAGTCCTCATAGGGTTAACCTTATTATATCAGCTTTTTAGCTGGTCACTGTGTGCATATCTTAGCCAATTTTGCTGTTGTATATATGAATTTTTGATATAATAAGTACATGGCAGAACACTCCGAACAATTTAAACAAGATCTTAGCGCTTTAGAAGAAGAATATTTGCGTCGCAGGCAAGAGATAGAACAACGCGCTGAAGGCGAAGCATCTCAGTCTGAACACGAAACAATGTCTCAAACATTAAAAGAGAAAGCCCAAGAGAAGGTGCCTGATTATAATCCAGCCGTTATTCCTCATGACGAAATGAAGGAGCCATTACCCCCAGAAGCCAAAGAAAAGATCCAATCGTTAATTAATACTTCGTTCCAAGATATCTACAAAGGAATTGAAGCTGCCCAAGCAACCGGTGACTCTGCGCTTATTGATGATTTTCACAGTTTATTATCCGGACAACTTCGAGACTTACTAATAGAACGCAAAAAACTGACACCGGTTTCATAATGTGTCTGTAACCCTCCTAATAACTTATTTTATTGTGCTGGTGATGCTTGGCATCGCCGGTTTTGTTGTTCTTGGATCAATGCGTTCAAAAGGGGCTTTGGCTAGGGCTCTTAATATGTCGCTCTTCCTGATTACTATGCCCAGAGACACAACAGGGCAAGGCCAGCGGCCAGAAAAAGAACTCATCGGTATTATGGAGCAGCTTTTGTCTACGTTTTCAAACATTCATGCCAAAGGCTGGAATAAATTTATATACGGCGAGCCGTATATTGGGTTAGAGATGGCAGTTCACAACTCTGGCGAAGAAATCCATTTTTATATGGCTGTTCCTCGAACCTATGAACAAATATTTGAAAAACAAGTTCATGGGGTTTTTCCAACTGCTCAAATTGAAAGGGTAGAGGATTATAATATCTTTCATTCTGGCGGTTCTTCGCTTGGTGCTTATTGCGCGCTCAAAGAAAATCCTATCTTGCCGATAAAAACCTACCAAAATTTGCAAACCGATCCGCTTGGCGGCATGGTTACTGCTTTTTCTAAAATCCAGGCCCATGGTGAAGGTGCCGCGCTTCAAATTCTTATTCGACCTTCTCACCGAGCCGACAAAAAACTAGCTATGCAGGTAGTACAAGCAATGCAAAAAGGCATTCCGTTTAAGCAAGCTCTCTATACCAAAAATACCCCTGCGCCTGATCAGAGCCAACCAAATATGGTGACACCGCTGGATCAGGAGGTTATGAAAACAATCCAGAACAAAGCTTCACAGCTGGTTTTTCTCCT
>JAIFWG010000053.1 GCA_019662005.1 Candidatus Parcubacteria bacterium | reverse complement strand
GTCACCTGGTCAGTGCCCTGAACAGCTGGATTGGAACTGCTTGTGCAGGTTAGCGTATAGGTAGTCGTTACTACCAGTGCTCCCGTAGATTGATTACCAGTAGTTCCAGTCCAACCGCTTGGTGCAATCGAACAAGAACTAGCATTTTGAGATTCCCAATGAATCAGGGCAGATTGGCCAGATTGTTTTGTGACTGAACCCTGCTGACCATCGGCAGTAATGAGTAAGGTAAGATTGGCTGGCAATGGACAATTTCCACCATAAAGCCCTCCAGGTGGGCCGGGGTTTGAATTTGTGCTGCCGTTACTGTTTACTGCTTCAATATAAAAATACCAGTCAACACCTTGAGCTTCTTGAGTTTGATAAGAAGTAGCATTGATACCACTGGCAATTTTTACCCATTGCCCACCGCTCCATGCTTTTCGCCAAACATTATAGAATGATGCATTAGAAGAAGCCGCCCAACTTAAATTAAAGCTTCCTTGGCCTTGGCAGGAAGTGTTATTGAGATTAAATGCGCCCGGTGGCGGATTTTGTTGAGCATTAACTGTAACCTGAATACTTTTTTCTACTGTAGTACTGCCATTATTTCCAGGTCCTGTTGCTTTAAGAGTAAGCGAAGCTGTGCCAGGGCTTTGGGCCTTGAAATTTTTCGAGCTGTTGGCCAGGACTGGCTCTGAGCCATTGCCTGCACTTCCTCCATAGAGAATTTCTGCACCTTGTACCGCCCAATCAGTTGTCCAACTTACCGTAAATGTGTCTCCTACGTTTACTGTGCTGTTGGAGCTATCGAGAGTCACCTCAACTCTACGAAAATAAATCCGAACATTAGTATCCGTGTCTGCATCATCAACCCTGACATGAAGATTTGCATAATTATAATCAGCCGTACTTGAAAGGTCATTAAGTGTTTTGGTAAAAGTCCCCCAGTTTGTAATAACAGTTTCTCCGGGCTTCGAATCCATAACCATTGCGCACTGCCCAGTCCACATTTGAGTACTGTCTGACAAGCAAACGTCTTCTCTAACAGCGCCAGCACTGCCAAAACCCTCATAACGAGTTAGGGTTATATCTGCTTTATAGAGCTGATAGTCTACAGAAGCATTGTAATCATTGAAACTATTTTCGCAGTCTTTGACGCCACCCTGGCGAACACATTTATATGGGCCATAATTAAAATTCTGCTCAGAGGCCTGAACATGATCAACTAAGAGTAGGCAAAAGATTATCCCAACAAAGAGTAATAATTTGTGCCACCTTATCATAGAATCATTATATCTTAAATATTCAAAAATGGGTGGAGTTCTGTTGATATTAAATAAAAAAAGGGCGGCGCCGAAGCGCCGCCACAAGGTGACGAGTGTTACTTGTAGTCAAGGAGGAAAGCTGTCCAGCCATCCTCTACTGGATCCTTGTAGCCGGAGTCGCCTGCTCCGCCTGCCATATGGCTCAAATGAGCCAGCAGGTACTTGGGCGCGTCAGCGGTCTGGAAGATCCACAGACCATAGGGCACCTGCTTTTCTCCCGCCAGAATCGCTCCGTCGGCAAGCATGCCACTTGAGGGCGTCTTCCCGTCGTGAGAGAAGTACAACTCATACTTCATCATCACCGCGGGATTGTCGATTCCCTCGAAGTGATACTTCGCCTGAGCCTGGAAGCAGCCGCCATCCAGACAATTGACAGGACCCAGCTTGACCTGGGATCCGCGCGCTGGAGCAACGCTCATCAGCATCACTGACATGCGACACCCGGGCAGCTCAACGCCATTGGTGTCGACAGCGCAGTGACGTGCGGGCAGTGTCTCGTACTGAGGCGTCGGCGTCGATGTGGTGGTGGGAGTGGGAGTTATGGGACCCTTGGCCTCGCAAGCAAAGCTCGCGACGGCCACGGCGACGATCACGAACAGCTTGCAGGTCATTGGCTTCTCCTGTTGTTAAGTTGCGTCATTGTTTCCCTATACTTACTATTATACCATAAAACAAGGTGAAGGGTCAATGATAACAAAAAAGCTCCCAGCGGGAACTTTTTTTGTTTTAGAATTTTTTAATAAACTACTTTGGATAAACTGGAATAATGTAGGTTACTTCGGTAATTGTGAACTTAGACTTACCATATATATTACCTTTTGCTCTCACTGAAATTGATTGAGCAATCTTTTTTAAATCATCAATGCTTCCGGTGGTAGCTTCTCTTTTTAAAGCATCGGCATTATATCTCCCTCCTGAAGCTTTTAGCTCTTGGGAAGAAGGAAGAAAAATTGAAACCTTTATTATTTTAGTGTCTTTATCCACAACTGCGGTTGCTGTCCTTTTTTCTGGAACTCCTTTGGAATTTGCTTCGTAAACATAGTCGCCTTCTATCGAAAGATCGTTGCCATTCACGCCTTGTAGTTGCCCGGCAAATTGATAGGCGACAGCCTTGGATTGATGAATTTGAAACCATCCCCAGATCCCTAGCCCTGCAATAATCAAAACTGCCCCAAAAAGTATTTTTTTAAGTAAGGTGTTCATTGAATTGTGTAGCTAATTTCGCTGGCATGGAAAGATTGTTTGCCCCAAACATTGCTATCGCTTCTAATCGTTACCGAAAGACCAATGCGGTTTTTTAGATCAGCTAGTGATCCACTGGTAACTTTTTGCGTTGGAGCTAAGTCGGCAGGATTTTTAATATTTTTTAATTGTTCAATGGATGGAGCTTGGATAACTGTTTTTCTAAAAGAAGTATTCTCGTCGATAATTACTTCAACCAACTGAATGTCTGAGTGCTGATCAATCTTTCCTGTTACGTAAGCTCCCATCACTGTTAGATTATTGCCTTGAACTTGTCTGATATGACCAGAAAATTCCGCACTCTGCGGACGGCTTTGAAACTTCCATATAATAACGACTGCAATAGCAAGTATTACCGGGATTAAAAGTAGCTTTTTTGTCATCTAAGTAAATAATAACAGAATATATAAGATGCAGGAATTTTGATATCAACATAAAACAGGCGTTGGGCTTCTGTTTCTCTAAGTTATAACTAGCATAAGAAAAAGCTCCCTAACGGGAGCTCTGAGTAAAGACGAAACGAATACCAATAGAGGCCACGGGAGGATCGACCCTAAACAGCAATCGATCTTCGCTGCCAAATACATAGGTACTAGCGGCAACAATGTGAAGCATCTCAGTTTTAGCAAGAGGCTTAAAATCAACCTCTACCCCAGCTTCAGTAGTCATGAAATTGTTATATCCAGATTTCTTAGGATCAATGGATCGGAGAATGCGTTTATATTGATAAAGCTCGCCTCTCCAAGTAATTCCTAAACGAGGAACCATGGTTCTAGCTTCAGCTGTATACGAGGAAGGAAGAAACTGTTCAGAATAGACCTTGAATGGCTTAAGCTCAGAAATTCCGGCGTGGTATCTTTCTTTACCTTCAGTCAAAATAAATCCCTTGCCATATTTGAAGGCAAAATAATTGCCCACAAAAGATCCGAGTTTTACCCCAAGTTGGAGATGGGCTGCGGCAGAAAAATGAGAAAAGTCAGAGGTAAAAATTACTCCTGGCACCCCGGCAACATTTTCTCGATCATAGTGCCCGTTTAAGCTGACCAAAATAAATTTAAATGATTTATTGGATCTGGCATCCACATAGAAATTTTTTCTAAGGATAGCTTTCTTTGACGATAGCAGGCCGCTATTTAAAGCGAAGATCGAAGTTTGAGATAGATATGTCAGCGTTGGGTCAACTGGAAAATCATAAGAAATATTCTCGCTCCATGGAGCTTGGGCTGTTCCAGAGTTAACAGAAGAAGGGGTTTTGATTCTCTGAACACTAATCCCCTTACGAGTCATCGGATAAAGCGGAAGGTCAATCATAAATTGCCGGCGGATCTTCTTGACCGGTTCAGGAACATACACAGGCATAGGATGAGCAACTAAGTTTGGATAAAACTGAACCAAACCTTCAAAGTAGACTCGAGATTGTAATTCAGGTTGCTCCTGGGCAGAGATAGCCATTGAAGCAATAAATACAAGCAAGCCTGTAATAAGGGTTTTCATTTGTGAATGTGCTGTATAGTAATTAACATTCCTACAGAAACAGTAAACCCGCCGAAGGCGGGTTAGTTTTTCCCAAAAAACT
>JAIFWG010000052.1 GCA_019662005.1 Candidatus Parcubacteria bacterium | reverse complement strand
ATGAAGCAGATGAAAGCTAAGGAACGTATCGAAAAGCGCGCAAAGTCAGCCGCTCAGCCAGCTCCAGTTGAGAACAAAGAACTGGACAAAGAACTCGAGGACATCATTGAAAAGTTATAAAAGCAATTAACTAAACACACATGAACCTCAATAAAGTTTACTTGATCGGACGGCTTACCCAAGATCCAGAAAGCCGATCCACCACCAGCGGTCAAAACGTAACCACGATTAAATTAGCCACCAACAGAGTGTGGAATGATGCTTCAACAGGCCGCAAAGAAGCAACCGAATACCACACAATCATTGCCTGGGGACGCTTGGGAGAAATTGCTAACAACTATCTTAAGAAAGGCGGGCTAGTAATGATTGAAGGACGATTACAAACCCGAAACTGGACAGGCCAGGACAGCGTAAAACGATACGTCACAGAGATTATAGCTGAAGGCCTGCAAATGGGCCCACGAGCCGCAGGAGCCTCTTATGGCGACTCTTCAGCCGAAGTTAAGAGACCAACACCTCCTTCACCAGCTCGAAGCGCTGCAGCAGTTCCTGAACCAGAGATTCCTATCATCGATGAGAACGAGCCATTACACTCCGGAGTCGAAGAGGACGAGATGGCCATTAAAGAAAAAGATTTACCATTCTAAAACACTCAAATGTTACGTAAGTTTGTGACCGCTCAATTTAAGATCGGCTCCTCACGACGCAACAAGCTTTGTGCTAAGCACCAGCGAATGATTGCTAATACAGTGAAGCTCGCTCGGTTTATGGCTCTGATGCCGTACACCCGAAACCAGACTGTTCGATCATAAACTCTAAATCAAAAGCCGCTCGTCCGAGCGGCTTTTGATTTATTGACTTTTGGAAATTTTAGTGTAAAAATAAGGCGCACTTAAACAACTATGCAGATACCTGTTTTCCCGAATTGGTATCCCTACAACGATATGCTTTTGGACGGGCGCCTGGATATTGGTCAGAAAAGTGTAAAAACCAGAAGCTACGATTGGAATTACCGCGGTCCTGTTCTGCTTTACAACTCTCTTAGAAGAGAGCCTCTAGCAATGCGGGCCTATGGCTATGGGCCAAACAAAAACAATCACAGAATGATTGTTGGAATGGCACACCTAACCGAAGTCAGACTTTTGACCAGAGGCGAAATCCGAAAAATGATCTGTAATTTTAATAACATAAACAAGGGAGAACTAGAGAAATTGATTAAAAAATTTAAGCTCGCAGATTACCCTCAATGGATTCATAATTACGGTTCTTATATTTCCCCTTTTCAATTTGGGTATTTCTTTGAGAACCCAACCCGCTTCGAGAAACCTGTGCCTTTCAATTGGCCGTCAGGCCCAGTTAAACCTATTTATATTCACCCAGCTCGGTATCCTAGATTATATGAGCAACTTTTAACAGCCCAAGTCAATCTTGCAAGGTCCGCATAAGCGGACTTTTTTTTGGGTTAAAGCAAAACCTAAGCGGGTTGTGCTTCTTGGGTTGCTGCTGCTTCTCTGACTTTTGCAACAATCTCCGAAACGATCTTGGGATTTTCTTTAAGGAAACTTCTGCTGCCCTCAATGCCTTGTCCTAGTTTTTGAGATCCGTAATTGAACCAGCTGCCAGCCTTTTCAACTACACCAAACTGAACACCGGCATTTACTACGTCAGCATAACGAGAAATGCCTTCGTTGTATAAAATATCAAATTCACAGGTTCTAAATGGAGGGGCAACTTTGTTTTTAACAATTTTGACCTTAACTCGATTACCGACAATCTTTTCTCCTGACTGAATCTGGGCAGCTTTTCGGATTTCGACTCGAACTGACGAATAAAACTTAAGAGCCATACCGCCGGTCGTGGTTTCTGGGTTGCCAAACATAACGCCAATTTTCATACGAAGCTGGTTAATAAATATAACGGTCGTTTTTGACTTCGCTACAATGGCAGTTAACTTGCGAAGAGCATGAGACATCAAGCGAGCTTGAGTTCCCATGTGTTGTTGATCCATTTCTCCTTCGATTTCGGCTCGAGGAGTTAAGGCAGCCACAGAGTCAATAACGATCACATCTACACCGCCAGACTTTACTAGCGATTCAACAATATCAAGAGCCTGTTCTCCGGTATCAGGTTGAGAGATTAAAAGCTGATCGATCTTAACACCAATCTTTTTGGCGTATTCAGGGTCTAGAGCATGTTCGGCATCGACATAGGCGGCAATTCCCCCAGCCTTCTGGGCTTCAGAAACAATATGCAAACAGAGAGTGGTTTTACCAGAGCTTTCTGGTCCATAGATTTCGATAATACGGCCACGAGGGACTCCTCCAACGCCCAGAGCTAAATCAAGAGAAAGGGAGCCGGTTGAGATTACATCTACATCTACTTTACCAACTTGGCCCAGGCGCATAATTGAACCTTCTCCATACTTTTCTTGAAGTTCTTTAACCATTAGTTCTACATTCTTAGTGCGACTATCGTTTTTTGAAATTAAAGCTTTTCCCTCTTCTATTTTCTTTGCCATTTAAGTGTAATTAATTTTGCTTAATTTTATGAAACCCGAGATAAAAATGCAAGATGACAAATTTATAATTTATATTACAATAATATGAGCACTGGGGATTATACAATGCCTGAATTAGAAAACGGAAACAAAAGATATCGTGAGTCATGGTCCAAATACAGGCAACGTGTCCAAGAAAGTCATGAGAACCTTCAAAAACCATACGGAAGATTAATATTTTTTATAGGCTTTATATTTGGCCACAACTCGAAGATAAGAAATTTATTCTCCAAGAATCTTTGGAAAAAATAAACCCGTTAGGGTTTTTATTTTACAAAATGGGCACGGGGCGCAATTATTTTAAACTGTGAGTCTTTGTTACAAATACACATTGGCGAAATTCATCACAACCAGCTTTAAACTCCTCCTCGGTGACAGTTTCTGGATTTGGCCAGTTACCAGTGTGACCAAGTGTTACTTTCAATAGAAGCGGGATCCAAATCCAACAGAGATTATGCCCGGTTTTACTGGCAACAATTTCTAATTCGGTTCGCCAATGCTTAAGAGTATCTTCGGCATCACTCAGCTGAGCTGACTTTTTCATCAAAGCAATATTCAGCTCTGCATTTCTTTTCTTCAAAGCTTCAATTTCTTTTCTCTGCATAAAGGAACTGCGAAATAGGATATCACAATCCTCTAAAAACAGAAAACCCTCCACAGGCACCAACTCGTGTTGGGTTTTCTGTGGGGGGTGTTGACCCTCGCGGCGCTAGGAGGCCGCTTGGAGGATCGGGAGAGAGCCGCCGAATCGATTGAGTCGGCGTTCAATCTCCGCTGCTCGATCGCGCGCGTCCTCGCAGGGCTTGCAGCGCGCCGCGAACGGCAGTGCCAGCAGGCGCGCTTCGGAAATCTCGCCGCCGCACTCGAAGCAGTGGCCGTAGGTGCCGTCCTTCAGGCGGTCGAGCGCTTCGTCGATCTTGGAGAGCGTATCGGCCTTCATCTGGATCAGGGCGAACTCGATGTCGTCCTGGATGTTGGCTTCGGTGCTCTCGATCGCGTCGAGGACTTCCGGCGTCTTTCCGGCGCCGCGCGCATCGCGCATCTTGCCCTGGACGTCTGCGAGGATCTCGCGGCGGCGGTCCTGGAGCATCTTCTTGAGGTCGTCGTACCGCGCTTCGTCGATCTTTCTTGCTTTGGCCATGGCACGCTCCGCTCTGCTGAGTTAACGAAGAACTGTTATACATCCATTATACTCCAAAATTCATAAAAGTCAACCATCTAAAAACCCACCAATGGCGGGTTTTTAGAGTTCTGTTGCTTCGGCTTCTGGTGTATCTGCGTGGATTGCCACAGCTTCGCTCGGATGAGGAATATCCAGAGGACTTTCCGCTTGAACATAGACCTCTCGAGGCTTTGCACCATCGCCAGGACCGATTATACCTTTGTCTTCGAGTATATCGAGCAGTCTGGCAGCACGGGCATAGCCTACGCGTAATCGTCGTTGTAATAGCGACGCAGAGGCCTTGCCGGCTTCTACCACCACTAACTTAGCTTCGTTATAAAGATCATCATCTACGTCACCATCTCCGCCCATTCCGCCCGAAGGAGCTGGGGCATTGAAGTCTACCTGCATTGGATTGTCTTCTTTAACATCTAGGTCCTCACCCTGTTCTCTTAGGAATTTAACTACATCATGAACTTCTTTTTCGGTTACAAGAGCGCCCTGAATACGTCGCGGCTTTGCAGTGTCTCCTGACAAGAAGAGCATGTCTCCTTTGCCTAATAGTTTTTCTGCACCACCCATATCAAGAATGGTTCGAGAGTCTATCTGGCTAGCTACCTGCAAGGCAACACGAGAAGTAATGTTTGCCTTGATTAATCCAGTGATAACCTCCACTGAAGGACGCTGGGTAGATAAAATTAAGTGAATGCCAACTGCGCGGGACATTTGAGCCAGACGAACGATAGCAGCTTCGACATCTCGGCCATAGGAGGCCATCAAATCAGCCAACTCATCGATAACAATAACGATAAATGGCATGATAGGTTCGCCTTTTTCTGAAAGCTTAGCATTGTAAGAAAAGATATCTTTGGAACCATTCTTAGAGAGAGCGTCATAACGGCGATCCATTTCGTTGACAGACCACTTCAATGCCCCAAGAACTTTTTTGTTATCGGTTATAACGGGAGTTATTAAGTGGGGGATCTCATTATACAAAGATAATTCTACTCGCTTTGGATCGATCAAAATTAGTTTTAGAACATCAGGAGAATGTTTGTACAACAAGGACAACAAGATTGCAT
>JAIFWG010000051.1 GCA_019662005.1 Candidatus Parcubacteria bacterium | reverse complement strand
GGAGTTTAAGACCGTGAAAACGTGGAGCAAAAAACAGATAACATTTGCTGCCCCGGAATCTGGCGGCAAGCGGGTTGTGCAGGTTCTTCTAAGTGACGGAAAAGTAGATACATCTTTAGAGCTTACCTTCTATGTTCCTATGACAACTCAAAAGGCCTCACTTGTTATTCAGGATGGATCTGCGTTTAGGGGAAACTACAAGCCTGCAAACCTTGCTCAATCGCCCGTACCCTTTATGGGCAATGCTGTTTATATGAAGTTGCAAGTTGATGGAGCAGATAAAGAGTTGTTTTTTATAGTTCTCGATAAAGACAGCGTGGTGCATATTGATGAAAAGTTATCAGTGCCCATGTCTGTGAAAAAGAAGAAAAAGTTTTTTATATTCTAGGCCGCCAAGAGGCGGCCTTTTCATCTAAAATATTGACAATAATGCTATAAAGTTTAAAATAATGGCGTATGATTAAACCACTCACAGATCATGTGGTCGGGAGAGGAGGACTCACAGATCATGTGGTCGTAGAACCACTAAAAGAAGAGAAGAAAAAAGGCGGCATTATACTGCCAGAGACTATTAATAAAGAACGGCCCGAGAAGGGCAAGGTAGTTGCCGTTGGCCCAGGCAAAGTAGATAAAGATGGCAAGCGCGTGCCTATTGAAGTTAAGAAAGGCGACGTGGTGCTATTTACTAAATATGGCCCCCAAGAGGTAAAAATAAACGATAAAGAGTATTTGATTGTCCGCCAGGACGATATACTCGCGATCATAGACTAATATGTCAAAACAAATTCAATACAAAGAACAAGCAAGAGAGGCATTAAAGAGGGGCGTGGACAAAATAGCCAATGCGGTAAAGGTTACTCTTGGTCCTAAGGGACGAAATGTTTTATTAGATAGAGGTTTCGGTTCTCCTGTTATAACCAAAGATGGCGTTACGGTTGCTAAGGATATTGATCTAAAAGATAAGTTTGAAAATATCGGCGCGTCATTAATAAAGGAAGTCGCTTCAAGAACCAATGATGTCGCGGGCGATGGTACTACCACTGCGACGGTCTTGGCCCAAGCTATTATTGCTGAAGGGTTTAGCGCCGTAAATTCTGGAGCCAATCCTCTTGTGCTTAAGCGCGGTATGGATAAAGCTGTTGAATGGGTTTTAAACCATCTTGAGTCTAAGAAGAAAACTGTTTCTGGCAAAGAGAAACTCAAAGAAGTTGCTTCTATTTCTGCCAATGACTCAGAGATCGGGGAATTAATAGCTGAAGTGTTTGAGCAAGTTGGAAAAGAGGGAGTCGTAACTGTAGAAGAATCGCAATCGGCTGAAACCACTCACGAATTTGTAGAAGGTATGCAGCTAGACCGAGGATACCTCTCTCATTATATGGTTACCAATACCGAGCGTATGGAATCAGTTTACAACGATCCTTACATTTTAATTACCGATAAAAAAATTACTTCTATCCAAGATATCGTTCCAATCTTAGAAAAGATTTCTCAAGGGGGAAAAAGAGAGCTGGTAATCGTTGCCGAAGATGTAGAAGGCGATGCCTTGGCAACTTTGATCCTAAATAGGCTCCGAGGTAACTTCAGTACTCTAGCTATCAAAGCTCCTGGCTTTGGTGATCGCAAAAAAGAACTCCTTGAAGATATTGCCATTGTAACCGGAGGACAAGTTCTAAGTGAAGAGAAAGGAATTAAGCTTGAAACCGCCGAGCTTTCCATGCTTGGCCGTGCTCGCAGAGTCGTTGCTGCCAAAGAGAGCACCACAATTGTAGGAGGCAAGGGCAAAAAGACAGACATTGATAAGAGAGCCGCTCAACTTAAAAATCAAATCACTAAATCAACTTCAGAATTTGATAAAGAAAAGCTGCAAGAACGTTTGGCTAAGCTAACCGGAGGAGTTGCGGTGATTAAAGTTGGTGCAGTGAGTGAAACTGAACTAAAAGAAAAGAAGTTTAGGGTTGAAGATGCGGTAAATGCCACCCGAGCAGCGCTGGAAGAAGGAATCGTGCCTGGCGGCGGAGTGGCTTTGTTTGAAGCAGCAAAAGAATTGTCCCTTAAATCAATAAAAGGTGTTCCTGAAGTCGGAGATGAGGCCCGCGGCGTAATGGTTATAAAATCGGTGCTTGAAAAACCAATGCGCGCTATCGCTGAAAATGCCGGAAAAGATTCTAACGAAGTTGTGTCTCGAGTATTTGCTTCGGAGTCGGGAATAGGGCTCAATGCTGCGACTGGAGAATACATAGACATGATTAAGGCTGGCATTATTGATCCATTAAAAGTTGTAAAAACATCTTTAACCAATGCTGTATCAGCGGCTTCTATGATCCTAACTACCGAAGCTGTGGTGACTGACATTCCAGAGGATAAAAAAGATCCGTCAGGCCCTCCGATGGGCGGAATGGGGGATTATTAAAAATTTATAAAGTTAAAAAACGGGCTCGTAAGAAGCCCGTTTTTTAACTCTCTGTCAATCTTGACAATTCCACTAATTCATAGATAATATAGGCAGTTCTCAACAATGAGTATCCCAGATATCAACGACGACACCATCCAGTCTAGATTGATGAAGTTCCTCGATAAATCCAAGAAACTTCAAGTAGAAACATTGGTGCAAATCATTAGAAATTTAAACGTAAACGACTCCGAGAGATCTCTGATCTGCCACACATTGATTTCTCTGGTCCAGGATGGTCACTCCAGGGGCTACATAGATGGCGCTAATCAGGAAGCCGTTTTCAGAACCAAAGTTGGTTTAGACAACATGACCAAGAGAATTAGGGGCTGGAAAAACGTTGCAAAGCACTTCAGACGATCGGCCAGAGAAAAAGAAAAAGCTCTTCGGGAAATGGAGAAGCAAGTCCGTTTGAGCAACCTGGATCGGAAGACCCGATTAACCACAAAACAGGGATTTATTACCTGGATGGAGCACGGTCTCCAAAATGAGCGGAGAGATCTTTGGCTCTTGGTGGTGATGGTTGATCTGGAAAATTTTAAGTGGAACAATGATGTGTTGAGTATGGAGGTGGGGGATCGAATCATCAAGCGTGTTGCTGAAATTCTAAGCAACCAGATCAGGACGGTTGATAGCATGGATACAGGGGCGCCCTGGTGGAGCAACACGTCACTAAGAGCGGCAAGAGTTAATGACGGTGGCGGAGATGAATTTGTGCTAGCTCTCCTACTTTCAAGAGATAATGCAGCTCAGGGAGTAATTGAACGGTTCGATGAGGAATTCGCTAAAGAGGATTGGACCAATATCCACTCTGAAATTAGATCGATCGGGGCCTACAAGGGGATTATCTGTGTTAACACTAAGGATAAAGAAAAAATAGGAATTCAAGAGGGGATAAACAGGATCAAGGTAAACAAAGAGACAGGCAAGATGGTAATTGATCAAGCCGAATCTCTTATGAGAGAAGATAAAAAAAGAAAGAAAAGCGGCGATAGAAGTCAGTCGCCAATCGTTAAATATAACTTACGGGGCGGAAAGCTAGAAGCCCTGTAGTACGCCGTGCTACGCGCGGCTTTTTCATCTCATCATCACCACATTGACTGATTCTTGTATTATCTCTATAATTTTACACATGATTATACCTATTCTGGTTGTTATCGCTATCGTGGGTTTGTGGCTTGCAGGTTCCTATAATATGCTGGTTAGATTCCGAAACAGAGTTAAGGAATCTTGGTCAGATATTGCCATACAGCTTAAGCGCCGGCACGATTTAATCCCTAATTTGGTGGAGACAGTAAAAGGTTATGCTGCCCATGAAAGCAATGTGCTTGAAGAGGTGATCAAGGCTCGTACCAACGCTGTTACCGCCGGATCTCTTAACGAAAAAGCTCAAGCTGAGAACCAACTTACTGGAGCATTGAAACAGCTCTTTGCTTTGGCTGAAGCCTATCCAAATCTTCGCGCTTCCGAGAACTTTGCCAAGTTGCAGGACGAGTTAACTGATACTGAAAATAAAATTCAGGCAGCCCGTCGTTTCTACAATTCCAATGTTCTGCATTACAACACTGCGTTGGAACAATTTCCTACAAATATTATTGCAGCCTGGTTCGACTTTATGCGAGATGAATATTTCCAACTCGACAATCCTTCTGAAGCAGCTCCAGTTCAGGTAAAGTTCTAATGGCCAACTTATACACTCAACACGATATAAATATCCGAAAAACATGGTTCTTGATGACCGTGTTTTTTCTATTGATCATCGGTTTGGGCTGGTTATTTAGTTACACTCAAAATTCTCCTGAAATTTTATATATTGCAGTTGCTGTAAGCGTAGGCATGAACCTGTTTGCTTATTGGAATTCAGACAAGGTTGCCCTTTCGTTATCTAAAGCCCGTCCAATTAATCGAGACGGAAACGAAGAATTATTTAGAATTGTTGAAAATCTTTCAATTACTGCGGGGTAACCAGAACCCCGGATTTATTTAATTCCAGGAGAGCAGATTAATGCCTTTGCCACAGGAAGAAACCCACATCATGCCGCCATCGCAGTTACGCAAGGCGCTTTATCAAGATTGGATCGCACTGAACTGGAAGGAGTCCTGGCCCATGAGTTGTCGCACGTTGGTAATAATGATATTCTCGTTTCGTCAGTCGCTGTAGTATTGGCGGGGTTAATTTCAATCCTTGCAGACTGGTTTATTAGGATGAGTTTCTGGCGCAACCGCGATGACGACCGAAACGGCAACGCATTAATTTTGGCCGTTGGCCTCGTGGCCGCAATT
>JAIFWG010000050.1 GCA_019662005.1 Candidatus Parcubacteria bacterium | reverse complement strand
GGGAAAGGAGAGATTCTCTGAACACTAATCCCCTTACGAGTCATGGGATAAAGCGGAAGGTCAATCATAAATTGCCGACGGATCTTCTTGGATGGTTCAGGAACATACACAGGCATAGGATGAGCAACTAAGTTTGGATAAAACTGAACCAAACCTTCAAAGTAGACTCGAGACTGTAGTTCAGGTTGCTCCTGCGCAGAGATAGCCACTGAAGCAATAAATACAAGCAAGCCTGTAATAAGGGTTTTCATTTGTGAATGTGCTGTATAGTAATTAACATTCCTACAGAAACAGTAAACCCGCCGAAGGCGGGTTAGTTTTTCCCAAAAAACTTTTTTAAAATTTCCAATCTACTTAAACCGTATCCAACCCAGTGGTCAGACGGCTCTGGTCTGGAGACAGTCTCACAAACCGCGCCTCCTTCATAAAGTTCATTATAAACAACGAATGGACCCATTCCATCATAAACAGAATCCATAACATCTTTGATTAATTGAGCATGGAGCTCTACTTCGCTTTTATTTCTAGGATACATCGGCACCGCCGACCGGCCCTGCAACTTATGATCATCGTAAGCAACTTGGAAAGTTGGAATAATTAATCTTTCCATATTATTCCTCCGCAGGAACTGTCTAAATGCGAATGAGGCATTTCGATGGGCTGTGATTGCTCGCAAATAATTACCTTGATTTTGAAAATCACCCACCATATAGAAGAACGTGCCATCAAACGCTTTGATTCGAGCCATGTCTTGTTCGTTGTGGACACTCATTGTTGATCCAAAGAAAGAGATGGGATAAAGCTTCTTTGCCTCTTCAATGAGACTGGCATAATCTCCAGTAGCTTCGTCTGTATTCCAAAGATATATAAGGGCCCTACCTTTGTAAGTAGCAACTCTAGATGGAAACTTTAGAAACACATTTTGCATAAACCAATTCATCTTGGACAAAAATACCTGACGGTTGAGCGGATCGCTCATGTCATGAAGCTGACCGACTGGTTCTTTGTAACCGCTATCGCCATCGATACCATATAAAATAAAGAATGGCCGCTTGGTGTTCTGCGTAAAATAAACCGAGAGCAATTGATTGTAGTCGTTAGATCCAGGATTGGGGTTCAGGTTTACAATATCAAGACCTGATCCATATTCATCCAGTTGCTGATTCTGATACCGAACCTGGTTAAAATTTTGATCAGCGCTAGGACTAAACAATTCAGGAACCGGCTGAATAGTTGCTTCCGAGGGATTATAAACCCAAGGATAGACGTTCGCCCACCAACCTTTAATAGTGGTAATGTCGGGACCAAATTTTGGATCAGCAGGAGATTGACCTTTAAGCCCGACGACTAAGCCGAGAAAAAATGAGATTGCGACAATCCAAAAGGCAAATCGAATAAGTGTTTTCTTAACCATTGTTAATGCGCTGGTATTACCCTATCTAAGGTGCACAAATACGCAATCAAAAATGTCCACAGCGTGGACATTTTTGATTATTCAAGGGACTTGCGAATATATGCTTGGAGTTCAGAGATCTTGATACGTTCCTGTTTCATCGTGTCACGATCACGAATCGTAACTGCATCATCTTCGAGAGTATCAAAGTCTACAGTAATACAATATGGCGTACCAATTTCATCTTGAGAAAAATATCTTTTACCAATGTTGCCTCGATCGTCCCAAGCTACGCTGAAGTTCTTTTTTAAATCTTTGTAAATTTCTTGAGCTTTTGCAACCAATTCCGGTTTGTTTTTTAGTAATGGAAAGACTGCGGCTTTAAAAGGCGCCAACTTTGGATGTAATTTCAAAACAATGCGTTCTTCCTCCTCGTGATAGGCATCTAACAAGAAGTAGAGCAAAGGACGCTCAACTCCAGCTGAGGTTTCGATAACCCATGGGATAAATTTTTCTTTTGTTTCTTGATCAAAATATGAAAGATCTTCGCCGCTAAATTGAGAATGGCGAGACAGGTCCCAATCTCCGCGATGATGAATACCTTCTGCCTCATCCCATCCCCAAGGGGTTTCGTATTCAATATCCCAAGCTGCTCGAGCATAGTGGGCTCTTTCATCCGCTGCATGTTCTCGGAAACGAAGCTTATCTTTATTCATTCCAAGGTTTAAGTACCATTGCATACGCATCTGTCTCATATCTTCAAAAACAGACATAGCAGAATTTTCATCGGGCTTTACATATGTTTGCAACTCCATCTGCTCGAATTCCCGGGATCTAAATATAAAATTTCTAGGAGTAATTTCGTTTCGGAACGCTTTGCCAATCTGCGCGATACCAAAAGGAATCTTTGGATGCATTGAGTCAATAACATTTTTAAAATTCACATGGACTCCTTGAGTTATTTCTCCCCTTAGAAATACTGTTAATTTCTCCCCTTCAATAACGCCCAGCTTGGCTTCAACAAGAATATTAAACTGCTTAGGCTCAGTCCACTCAACTTTTTCTTTTTTCTTGGCATGCATTTCTTCATGCTCACGAATGTCATCTAATTTATCAGCTCGAAAACGTTCGTTGCATGTTTTGCATTCAATAAGAGGATCAGTAAAAGAAGCAACGTGACCCGATGCTTCCCAAACTTTTGGATTCATCATGATAGAGGCGTTCATTCCAAAAACATTCTCCTGATCTTGGACCATGTATTTCCACCAGGCTTGTTTCAAATTAAATTTAAGCTCTGTTCCCAATGGACCATAATCCCAAGTACCTCTAAGGCCGCCATAGATTTCTGATCCAGGGAAAATAAAACCGCGGCGCTTACAAAGGCTGACGATTTTCTCGAGTTTGTTTTGTTCCATGTCTGTCTATTTAACACTTCCTTGACCTGCTCTGTCAACCGTATCGTTGGTTGTAGCGTCATAAACTGACGCCCCAATATTTTGTTGAGTAAAGTTATCAATACCTGACAAGAGAGTGTTTTTGATTAATGTAACTGGTCCGCCAACTTGATCAGATGAGGGTTTAATTGAAACTTGGAAGCTAGCCTCATACTTAGGAGTTGTGATACCAATACCGCTTGGGATTTGACCTATGTTCCAGGTGAGTTGAGAATTATTCCGATTAAAGGTCGGATCCGGCTGTCCTTGAGTTACGCTGATTACATTTTTCCAAGTCACACCCTGTGGCAGGATAGCAGTAATTTTTGCAGAACTTAAATCATTTCCCGGATTGGTAATCTGCCAATGAATTGTATAAACAGTTTCCTTGCCTACTTCTGGAGGAGTTGGTCCGCTTAGTCCAAAGGCTGGATCGTTATAGTAGATTGCCTGTCGTAATGTAGGCTGGCTTGTAATACGAGTCACCAATTCATCCTGAGAAGATATTTTATCAGCATCCACACCACTTGGAACATTAAGAGTGACTAGTGAGGCGGTATTTTTTACAAACAAATTACCGCTGCCGTTAGATCCGGTATTTTGTTTAACTTTAATTCGAAAAGCAATTTGGCCCTTAGTGTTCGGACGGAGATTATCAAAATCGGAAACTACGGTTGAGTTCCAGGTGATAGTTTTGCTGCTGGAATCAAAATATCCGCCTTGAGTATTCAAACTAGCAAAATCATACATATCGCCTTCTAACTTTACCGAAAGAGTTAGGCCATTGAAAGTAAAATTAGAAGCATTTTGATATTGGATAATATAAGCCAAATCATCGCCAGGATGAGCGATATATTCAGCAACATTGTTGGCGGAAATCGAAATATTGAGAAAGGGGAGAGACATCATTGTTGAAGCCCCTGCAGTTTCGTAATCAACATAAATATCCCCAATCTTACGTTTCAATGAAACAGAAATTGGTTTTGCTTGGCCTTGGCTTCCGGTAATGGTTCCGGTTATAGAGATTCGATTACCCTGCCCTTGTTTCAGGGAGCTAAGAGACCACGTATTGTTGCCTTGAGAAGTAGAAGGTGAAAACCGTTGAGGAGTAAACCCGTCTGGATATTTAAACACAAATTGCACATCTGCTATCGAGTTAGACGAATCATTTCTATAATCAAGAATATAACTCACAGTTTGGCCCGACACAGCATTTGGCGCAGCGCTCAAAGTAAGAGCGACGGGTAACCCCGTAATAGTCGTCGCGAGCTCAGCTGTTTTTTGGAATGTAGACTTTAGATTACCTGCATCAAAGTTGAGTAGAGCCTTGGCAACTTTAATATTCCCTTTGTCGCCCACCAAAAATGCGTGAAACTCTCTTTCCTCTGACTTGCCGGGAGAAAGCGTCTCCACATCAAATGATTCAGTTAAATTGTTAGTGCTTACCACT
>JAIFWG010000049.1 GCA_019662005.1 Candidatus Parcubacteria bacterium | reverse complement strand
AAGGATCTGTCTCTGCGGCTTTTGAAATCGGCACCTATGCCTCTATCGGCGGCAATGTCTTAGCCCGTGGCACTGGTTCCTCATCGTTTGCTGGATCAATCAACATCTCTAAAGGCTTAACCGCTAATTCAATACAAGGCGCCGGATTAACAGATTGCAGTAACAACTTAACAAAGAAACTTTTATACTCTCAAGGCCAATTTACTTGCGGCGATGATCAAACCAGCGCAGGAGGAACTCTGGCGTCTCAAACCGGAATTGCTGCGGGCCAAATTACTTTCTTCCAATCTTCCACCATTGCCTCTGGATCCGCCCAACTTACATGGGATTCAACTAACAAAAGATTTGGCATTAATGCTGGAGGTACTACTGACACCACCTTTGAAATAGGAGGCACTGCTTCAATATCTGGCTTAGCAAGATTCGGAGGAAGCGCTTCTGTCTCTAATGGATTTGAAGCTTCAGGCTATGCTTCAGCTTCTGCTTATTTTGGCTCTGCTTTTACGGGAATTTCAAATTGTAATACGGAAAGCGATACTCTGCTATGGAACTCATCTACAGGAAAGTTTTCTTGTGGTGCTGACGCCACTGGTTCAGGAAGCGCTTTCTTGGGTATAGGTATTAGTAATAATGGTTCAACTTTTGCTCATATAACCTCTCTATCCTTTGAGCCAAATATGTTTGCGCTTACCAACACAGCTTCCTTGTCTCTAATTAGTTTGAACTGGACTAGCGGACCAGCTTCCCGATCAGCAACCCAAGCAATTACTGGTGCCTGGACATTCTCCAACTTCACCACATTTACCGGGCCAGCTAGCATGTCTAATGCTTTGGAGATTACTCGAAATGGTACTACAGGTAACCAGCTTACACTTACCGATTCATCTGTTGGTAGTAAGTACCAATCTTTCGGACTTGCGGTTAATGACGGAGACTTCCAAATTAGAAAACTAGGCAGTCCTTCTTATTCTGCGTTTTCTGACCAAATAATTCCGTTTTCAATTGCTTCTAGATCTCACGCTATCACTCTTGGCACAGCCGCTTCGCCCAGTTTCAAAGGAAATTTGGATACCTCGGGAACGGCAAGGCGCGTTCGTGTCTCTGGTAGGTATGCATATCTGGCGGATGATACTGGTGGTATTAAAATATTTGATATATCTAATCCCGCTTCACCAAGTCTCAAAGGCTCATATAACACTGTTGCAAATGATATTCAAGTAGCAGGTAGATACGCTTATGTAGCAGGTGGTGGGGCTGTTACCACTATACTAGACGTTTCTAACCCATCATTTCCTACTCTAGTAGAGACTCTAACCACCTCGTCAGCTAGCGGTCTCTATGTTTCGGGTAAATATTTATACTTAGCAGATGGATCATCGGGTGGTCTTAGGATTATAGACATATCTAATCCTTTTGTTCCTACAGTTGTGGGGACATACAACACTCCAGGCAGTGCCGGAAAGGTATATGTTGTTGGTAAATACGCTTATGTGTCAGAGGGAGGTGATGGTATCGCGATAATCGATATATCTAATCCTTCCAAGCCATTTATGGTATCTGGAGGATCGGCACTTGGAACAAACACATTCGATGTTTATGTTTCGGGCAGGTATGCTTATACGGCTGATGGTGGTTCAGGCCTGAGGATCATTGACGTATCGAATCCTTTGCTTCCAAGTCTCATATCTACATTTGATACGCCTGGAATCGCCCAGGCCATCACGGTTTCAGGAAAATATGCTTATGTTGCAGACGATACTTCCGGCGTTAAAATAATTGATATATCCAATCCTTACTCACCTTTTTTGGCGGGGTCATATGATACAGCCGGAACCGCAAGAGGAGTTACTGTCTCGGGTCGGTATCTTTATGTTGGTGATGGGGGCTCGGGTCTCACTATTTTAGATATAGGAGGGGTAGAGACCCATGCCCTTTATGCAGGTAGTATGGAAGCTGGCAATATTACAGTGAATGAAAACATGGATATAGGTAATAATCTGTTTGTGCAGGGTGGTCTTAATGTTGGTGTAGGAGGAATTTTATCAAACGGACCTTTAGCTATAACGGCCTCCTTCTCATCCAATACAGCTTCGGTATCAGCGGCTAACCTATTTTCTATAAATCACACTAAGGGATTCATGTCGGGTGATGCTATTAGAGTAGATATGGCCGCTTCTACTTCCGCAACATTCTTCACTGGAAACTTCCTCAAATTTACAAGTGCGGGAAGCACCGTATTTACCGTTACTGCTGCCGGAGCGGCATCCGTTTCTACTGGCTTTGAGCTTTCTTCGGGATACGCATCGGTATCAATAGGCTCTGGTAAGCAGTTTGTAATTCGTCCAGTTGGAGTTTTAACTAATGACTTGGTAAATATTTCTAGCAATAGCTTCGTGACCATAGCAAATGGTGTAAACTCTCTCCAGCTCGATTACGGTGCTTCTCAATCAGTTAATAACTTTGGCGCGGCAGAAAGAATTAAGTTTAGAAATATGGCCACATCTGGAGGACTGGTGGGAACCACTGCCGGTTTGCGTATCATTGCCACGGGTACAGGAGGATCTGTTAATTCTCAAACAATCGGTATTCAGATTGATCCCTTAATTGCATCGTCCTCTGTGGGAATGGACCTGGGCATAAGTATAAGGGGTGGCTGGGATAGCTCATTAAACATTAGCTCCACAACCCAAGCTGGTTCAATCGCTTCAATTTCTGCCACAGCATTAACAACTGGAAACATCTTCAACGTAAGAAGTAGTACAATTACTAGTGGTAATATGTTCAACGTTATAGCAACTACTTCAACATTTACAGGAAATATATTTAAGGCAGACGCTAAAAACTTAGGCACTGGCGGTTCTATTCTTCGATTTACAGTTCCATCATCTGCATCAGGTACAAATAGAAAAATATTACTTGTTACCGATAATACAGGCGCTGTTATAGCTTCGTGGAACAACGGCGGTCGTCTAGCTATTAAAGCAAACCTCAAATCAAGAGGTATAAACTCTGCTTGTACAGGGGTAAATACTGGCGGTAGCGGTTGTCTTGACTATGCAGAAACATATCCGACAAAAGATCACACACTTCAGGCCGCAGACTTGGTAACCACGGATCCTTTAAATCCAAATAATGTTGCCAAAACCATAGCCGGCTCGGATATTTTGGGTGTAGTTTCCACTAATGCAGCTGCCTTGATTAATGGATCTGCCTTGTTGGCTGGCGCTGATACTATGGACTCAAGCAATATGCCTGAAGGCAATCTACCTATTGCCTTAGCTGGTCGTGTGCCTTTGAAAGTTTCTACGGAAAATGGATCTATCGAGATAGGTGATTACCTTACTACGTCTTCAATTCCTGGTGTCGCTATGAAAGCCACAAAGGCCGGTAATGTAATAGGTCCCGCTCTTAACAATTATGATGGTACAGAAATTGGTCAGGTAATGACTTTTGTAAATGTTGGATACTATAATGGCGAAGACTTGGAAAGTGTTGCAGGAGTGTTTGATCCATCCTCAGATACTGGTTTTGAAAACGCCTTATTGCACAAATTCATTCAAGATCCTACTCCAATTGAAATGTCCGAAATTCTAGCGGATCGTATTGCTGCCGCAGTAGAGATTATTTCGCCAAAAATATTTGCAAATTCATTAGTGATAAATAAAATAGGAACTGACCAAGATGCCATCTCGATTCTAAGCGATGCTATATTCTTCGGCCGCCCATACTTTAATGCTGATACTGCAGGATTTGCTATGGTTAAAGAAGGCGATAGAAATGTAGATGTAGAGTTTACTCAAGAATATCTTGAACAGCCAATCGTAAACGCAACAATTTCAGTTGAAGAAGATGATTCAATATCTGAAGAAACATTGTTTAATAACAATATACAATTTATCGTTACCAAAAAGAGCGTTAAAGGATTTACAATAAAATTAAACAAAGATGCTCCAGGCGATATTCGCTTCAGCTGGATCGCCCTTGCCGTAAAGAATGCTAAAGTGTTTAACTCCATAGAAGTTTCTTCAACACCTCCTCCTGAACCGCCTTCTAGTGGAGGAAGTTCAAGCGGCAACTCTTTGGAGCAATCTTCTGAAGCAACTCCAGAACCAAGCCCAGAATCATTAGCTTCTCCAGAACCCACCGTAGAAGCACCGCCTTCAGAACCAATTCCTGAAGTAAGTGCGCCAAATCCAGATGATTCAAGCTCTGCAACCACAGTTTCAGAACCAGTTTCTGGTGGAGGAGATTCAGTTCCCACAGAGCCACCCCAATAATTATTCATAGTAATCAACAGTGGCGACTTGAATAGAAAGTGATTAGATAATATACTCAACCTAGGTCGAAAATAATTCTAAATTATTTTATTTTCCAAATGCAATTTCTCAAAAAAAATATCACCGTAGTTCTTGCGTTAGTAGCTGTAGTTGGTGCTGGATCGGCATATTACTTTTATAGCCAATTTCAGCAGTTAAAGGCTAACCCTCAAGCTATAAATGACAAAGAAAACAAAGAACTTGTTGCGAAATTAGGTCAGTTGATGCTCTTACCAGAAAACGAGCAGCCT
>JAIFWG010000048.1 GCA_019662005.1 Candidatus Parcubacteria bacterium | reverse complement strand
TGTCTATTTTAAGTTCTCGGCATAATTTTCCTGGACCATTGATAGAACCGATGCCACGGATTAAGACCGCGGCTGGATAATTTTCTTTTTCAGTAACAATATTCAAGCAATGATACATGCCATAGATTAAATACACATAAGCATGGCCGGCTTTGCCAAACATAACTTCCGTTCGGCTGGTTCGTCCTTTAGATGCATGGCATGCTTTATCATTTGGCCCACAGTAAGCTTCTGTTTCTGTGATTTTTGCGGCTATTACTTTATTGCCAATCCTTCTAACTAAATATTTGCCAAGCAATTCTCGGGCTACTTTTAGAGTTTTTTGTTCAAAAAATTGTCTATCTAGTTTTTTTATCATCTCGATGGTAGTATGAGAATACTATGGAAAACATGAACAGCAATCAATACGACGCCCTTCCGATTGAGGCGGTTAAAAAAGTCGCTCCATCGGTAGTTAGCATCGTCATATCAAAATATTTACCAAAAATTAAAAGCGTAAATGCACCAGGTTTGCCTTTTCCGATGCCAAACCCTTTTATGTTCGGCGAGGCAGAAGGTGAAAAAGAAAAAACAAAAGTCGGCGGCGGTTCTGGGTTTATAGTTCACCCTGATGGATTAATTCTGACAAATAAACACGTTGTCTTCGATACCGACGCAGAATATACAGTTCTCACCAATGATGGCAAGGAATATCCAGGTAAAGTAATCGCCAGAGATCCCGTCACAGACATCGCAGTCGTAAAAATAGAAGTCAAAGATCTTCCAGTTGTTCGCTTGGGTAATTCTTCAAAGCTTGAACTGGGACAAACAGTGATCGCAATCGGTAATGCATTGGGATTATTCCAAAATAGCGTTTCAAAAGGAATTATCTCGGGCATGTCGCGACAAATTTCTGCCGCATTGGGTACTGGCGGAGAAATGGAACATCTTCGCGGAGTATTACAAACCGACGTCGCCATCAACCAAGGAAACTCTGGCGGACCATTAATTAATTTAGACGGCGAAGCTATTGGAATCAACACCGCAATTATTTTTGGTGCTCAAAATATTGGATTTGCAGTTCCTATCAATTGGGCCAAGCAAGACTTAGAAGACATTATTAAATATGGCCGCATTATAAAACCATTCTTGGGACTTTTATATGTAATGCTTAACAAAAAGTTCCAAAATCAATACGGTTTAGGTGTCGATCATGGCGCACTTGTCATTCGAGGGCATCAACCCAATTCCGTGGCTGTGGTTCCTGGTTCACCGGCTGATCGTGCTGGAATTAAAGAAAACGATATCATCACCCACATAGATGGAATCGAACTAAAAGAAGAAATGGATTTATCTGAAGAATTACAAAAACTCAAAGTAGGCGACGAAGTAGAATTCACTGTTCTGCGACAAGGGCAAACAATCTCATCAAAAACCACTCTGGAAGAAAGAAAGTAATTAAAAACAACAACTGGGATATCCCAGTTGTTGTTTTTAATTGGGCAGGTGTATATTGGCATCAGTACCGATATGCCATTTCAAGCTCATGGCCAAGAGGTTAGTCTAACTGATCTAATCTATGGTTTTATGCGAATGGCGCGCAATGAATCACACAACGCCATCACTTTTCCGATTTCTAATAACCACACCTGGGATTTGTTTTTCTATCAGGTCAGAAAAGATCTTAGTGCTAAGTATCCGGGACTAGAAAATGAGTTAGGAACAGTAGATTGGGATGCTCCTTGGCCTCATTTACCCAGAATCTGGAATCATCTTCATTGGCTTAGTCAGTGTTGTGGAGTTATTCATGGTGATCGGATGGTTCCCGTTGATCTTTTGTCAGCTTCTCTCCCAAAAGAGTTGTTCGATGAGATGTTTGCAATTGCTCAGAGACAAGAAAGAATGATTGAACCGATTAAAGTCCCCGCCTAGGGGATTTTGTTATTTTGCGATAATATATGGGCATGAGCGAGTTTGCAAACAATCCAAAAGCCAGCTTTGACTATGAGATCCTCGAAACGCTCGAGGCGGGTTTAGTTTTGCGAGGCTGGGAAGTTAAATCAATAAAAACAGGCAAGATTTCAATTAAAGGCTCCTACGTAAAAATACTAAATGGAATCCCCCAGCTTATCGGCGCGACAATAAGTCCTTATCAACCAGCTAATATGCCTCAAGATTTTGATCCGCAGGCATCACGAAAACTTTTGCTTTCTAAAAAAGAAATTAATACGCTAATTGGTTTTTCTCATTCACAAGGCCTTACATTGGTACCGCTGAAGCTCTATGATAAAAAAGGTAAAATTAAACTTCTGATTGGCATTGCGCGGGGCAAAAAGAAATACGATAAACGCGAGGCTATAAAAAAGAAAGACGTTGCTCGAGCCAAGCAACGTGGTATAGAAGATTATTAACAGAAATATTCCAGCAATGATGTGCCTACCACTACTATCGGGACTACGATACGGAAGAACAGTTGCCTATAACTCCACATTACCAATACCCCACTTGGATTACGTGGCAGGTCTTGATCCCTAACACGAATATGACCAATATAAGCACAACTATGGATGCTGGGATTGTACGGGGTCCCATATCAGGTTCTACATACTAAATATCATAATTAGAGGCATTATCAACGATTGACTTTTGCCCTATTTTTATGCTATAATATAAGTATGGGGGTGTCGGGATTCGACAGGATTTCTTTCCCAATTCGATGCTAAGAGTGGACGATCATCACCACTTTAATCCTTGGTCAAACATTTAACTGGCAACTATTCCAGTAATTACGCTTTCGCCTAACATCGTTTAGGTAAGCCATCTCGCCCAGCAGCCTACGGTTGGGATACGGGGTGTCATATAGTAGGCTTTAGCGGCAACGAAGTTTCTGCCTTGCCGTAGAATAGTTCAGAAACAAACTGAAGGTTATGTTTCCGATTATTACCCTTCATTAAACAAATCGGATATCTTAGTAGAAATCGTCTTGGAACAATCTTGGACGGCAGTTCAACTCTGCCCACTTCCACCAATTTAAAACACGCCACTCATTGAGTGGCGTGTTTTAATAAATTGACTTAATTTCAACGTTTAATAAAATTGCTGTATGTCATATGAATCACTTCCAAACCAATCAACACCCGAAGCTCAAGAACAAGAAACAGATGAGTCATCTGAATGGCAACTTAACTCTCTCATTGAACGGGTAGGCGGAAAATGGAAGGTAAGAAAATTAGAAAATCCTCCCAATGGAGAAGGTAAGACTCTTTACGGTTTTTATGTAAATGCCGAACAAATCCAAGAAACAGAAGAAGAACTCCAAGCTATGGGGTTTGAACCTGAAGACGAAGCTTTCTTTGATATAAACGATCTCCCGGAAAAAGGACGATACGTAAAACTTTATTATGGCCCGACATTTGTTAATCCAAATCAAAGCGAATACCTCATTAGAGTAATCGAGAAGCCGACCCAAGAAGAAGAACTAAAAGAAGCTGCCTAAACAAATACCCGCCAATCGGCGGGTATTTGTTTATTCCAAGAAACTATCCCATTCTGACGGATAAGGAATGGATATAGATTTTTCTTCTTCTGTGGTGGCAGTTATGAATTTTAAATCTGTCGCACAAAGCGCAATAGAATTATCAGGCAAAAATTCTTTGGCACCATATTTTGAATCTCCCACAATCGGATGACCAATATTGGAAAGCTGGGCCCGAATTTGATGAAACTTGCCTGTCTCAAGATTTATTTTAAGCAGCGAGTGCTTATTGTTCTCTTTAAGAACCTTGTAATGCAGTACTGCTTCTTGTCCTTCACCAATAGTGGCCCGCTTTTGTTTCTCGTTTTTTCCTAATTCGTCACGCAAAGTTCCGGATTTTGGCTCAACTCTACCAACCACTAAGGCGTGATAAGTTTTTTGGATGTCTCGCTCTCTAAATTGTTCTGATAATCTGGCTGCGCCCTTTGAAGTCTTTGCAAACAAAACGATTCCTGATACAGGACGATCGAGACGATGAAGAACTCCTAAAAAAACATTTCCAGGTTTTTGATCTCTTTCTTTAATAAACTGTTTTAGTTGCCAATATAAAGTGTCGTCATCATGTTCAGGGCCCTCACCTTTTTGAACTAAAACTCCCGCCGGTTTATATATGGCTATTAAATGATTGTCTTCGTAGAGAATTTTGAGATGCATTATTTATTACTATCGCCTGAAGGACCATAGATAGAAGGTACCTTGCCACCCATAGATCGTAGGTAGGTGCTAATCTGGCCGCGATGATGGATCATATCAAACAAAAACCCAAAGGCCATTATACCTAGTTTATCTTTCCATTCGCCTTCTGTCATTTTCATAACAACTTCGGTATCCCAGGTTTGATCGTTTGTTTCTTCTGCTGCTTTTTTAACATCCTCAAAACCTTTATTGAGTTTATCTACTAACTCTTGTACGGATTTAGGTTCTGCTGGCTCACTCCAACCGAAAGTTTGTGTTTTGATAAGATTTGCTAAAAATGCTGGTTCGGTGGCGATAAGATTTGCGATTTCTTTTCCACTCTTGGTTACAGGGTCGGGTCGATAATCCCATTTTTCTTGGTTTACTGCTTTCAATACTCTTTCAAAAATTGGCTGTTCTGACTTTACGACATGTAAAAAAAGTTCTCTTGTTGTCATTTTGGTATTGTTAATTTTGCGTAATTATAGCTTATTAAGATGAATTTTACAAAAAGAGGTTGGAGCCGGCGCGGGCCTGGCTCCAACCATACTTCACGATCGTGCGAGCTACGAGCTCGGCGCGGCCGT
>JAIFWG010000047.1 GCA_019662005.1 Candidatus Parcubacteria bacterium | reverse complement strand
TCTTGGATCACCTCCTTTCTATACTTTTTTCTTCGGAATTAAGTATGCACGAAAGGTTAGAAGATTGAGGCGAAAGGTGGGAAGAGCGTTATCGCTTTTCACATCAACCCTCTATACCTTCAACAAAAATGATGTCGATTCTGTCGCAAGACAGAGAGAGGTCCGATCTCGAAATCGGAATTCGATTGTCCTAGAATAAAAATTGGACCTAGCTGGTTAACTGTACATACTTGAGAACACAAACACCCACCGAAAGGTGGGTGTTTGTGTTTTATGCATCTATGTTGTATAATACACAGGCTTTATTATGGGAGATAAAATCGAATATCACGATTTTTTCGGAGGTGTGATTCGTTATGTTCCCGGTACAGGCATGCTCATGAGTTCCAACGAATTCTCTCGTTTGGTAAAATTTGGAAGTCAGCTTGCTTGGCAGCCAGGAGTCAGTCATATGGCTAGATTTAGTCCAGAGATGGACGAAGCTGCTGCCCGTGAAAAAGCCAGAGAACTCGCTGGACCTGAATTTCCTCAAGCTGAATTAGATAAATTGTTCCCAAACTAAGACCGCCTTTCGGCGGTCATTTTTATTATTTGATTTGATAAGTAATGCTTACATTGATTACGATTTCGTTCTGCCCCTGGCTTATAACAGGTTCTGGACCGCCTCCGCCCATACCGATACCACCTTTTTGAGCATCCAGGTACATTGGTACTGGATAGCCGCCATTATTCTCTTGAAAATTTACGATTCGTCCCAACTTTACCCCTACTTGCGATTCTAATTCTTGAGCTTTCTTTTTAGCTGCATCAATTGCTTTTTGACGCGCTTCAGCCTGGAGTTTTTCTGGGTTTTCAACTTGCATGCCAAGGTTATTAACCTGGTTTGCACCCGCTCCGACAAGACCACTTAATACTGTGCTTACTTTGTTTAAGTCTCGTACTTTAATTTCATAAGACTCGACGACTTGGTACCCAGTAGTTGTCGGGTTGCCGCCATATGTCGGGTATCTATATTGAGGGTAGATATTATAACCAGTAGTTTTTATATCTTTCTCATCAATGTTTTGCTTTTTTAAAAAATCAGTTACAGCTTTTGATTTTCGGCTATTTTCGTCCTGCGCAACCTTGGAGTCTGTGGCTTGAGTAACGATTGAGGCCGAGATGGCTGCTATGTCTGGTTTTGCGGTTACCTTACCTTCGCCGCTGAAGGAGATGGTATTAGAGGTTGCGGCTGTATTGCTAACGTGATTTGTCTGGACTAATAGAAATACGGCTAAAATGACTAGCACTAGACTGCCTGCCCAAATGAGTGGTTTAAATGGTGTATTCATGGTATATATACTATCACATTTTATGAAAAGTAAAGAAATTTGTTTAATTCTGGATAATATAAGAAGCCGAGAGAATGTGGGTGCGATTTTTCGCACAGCTGACGCGGCGGGTGTTACAAAAATTTACCTTTGCGGAATTACTCCGTGTCCGCCCCATGAAAAAATATCAAAGACTGCGCTTGGGGCAGAGGAGTATATTCCATGGGAGTACCATAAGCAAACCTGGCGATTACTAAAGAAGATAAAAAAAGATAAGGCAAAGATAGTCGCCCTTGAGCTTACAAAAGAAAGTATAAATATTTTTAAGTTCAAGCCAGAATTTCCATTGGCTCTGGTGGTAGGGAGCGAGGTTGACGGACTAAGCTCTAAGACTTTAGAATATTGTAGTAATAAAATAGCCATACCTATGTATGGCAAAAAAGAGAGTTTAAATGTGAGTGTGGCTGCGGGAGTGGCCTTATATACTATTCTTGAAGCGGGGGACCGCTAAAGATTCCATTTGGATGAGGATATTCGATAGACCCATCTTGTCTGCGCCGGATTCGGTAGCCACCCTTGTAACATTTTTCGCACAAGGACCAGCCTTGGCCTGATTTTACCTCTTTATCTTGTTTGCAGACAAAGCAGATAGCGCCGGCTTTGTGAGTAGCTCTGATCCAACAGTTCCCCGTAACATTTTCTGGATCAAAATTAGGCATATGCAGATACTCCTATTGAGGAACAACCATCTGTGTACATCAACATTAGTTTTCCATCAACCCAGCTTTGACCTTTCATTGGCGGACGCCAACCTTTTTTAAAACAAGATTCGCAGAGCTGCCAATAGAAATTATTATCGGTTTTGACTTGATTTTTCTTATTGCAAACATGGCACAGTGCGTCTGGGTTATATTCTGATAGTCTGCGCCACATTAATTCTACTTCGGTCAGTTGTTTGCGCTCACTGGGAATCTCTGGTAAATCCATATTGTTTATTTGCTTGTATGAAGTTACCACATAAAACGCTGGAACAAAAGCTTTTTAAGGCCGGTTATGGTTATATTTGTGCTGTCGACGAA
This sequence comes from Candidatus Parcubacteria bacterium, assembly GCA_019662005.1. Classification (GTDB taxonomy): domain Bacteria; phylum Patescibacteriota; class Minisyncoccia; order 2-02-FULL-40-12; family GWA2-44-9; genus JAIFWG01. The sequence continues at coordinate 2,428 of JAIFWG010000047.1, read as the reverse complement.
GTGGGCATGGGTTGTCTTGCAGGGCCAGTAGTAGTTTGTTCGGTTGGTATGACTAACCATTTTTATACAAAAGCTCACAAGAAACTACACTGGCTAAGAGAGTCAAAGCTCTTGCTGCCTCATCAGAGAGATGAATTTGCAAAAGAATTGCTCGCCGAAAAGGATTTAGTCTATTCGATAGCGCTTTGTGATTCAAAAAAGATTGATGAAATAAATATTTACCAGGCCGCGCGCTACGCCATGCGTCGCGCGATAAAAAAAATCCAGCCCAACATCGAATTGAAAACAATTGTTCTTGTTGATGGAAAAAACAAAATAAAAGACATCAAACACGATCAGCAGGCTATTATAAAAGGGGATCGCAAGATCTTTGCAATTGCTTGTGCCTCTATTATAGCCAAAGTATACAGAGATAAGTTAATGAAAGGCTATGCTAAAAAATATCCAGGTTATGGCTTTGAAAAACATATGGGTTATGCAACCAAACACCATCAAGCTCAACTTACAGCTCTTGGACCATGCCCAATCCATCGTCGTTCATTCCGTCTTGACTATAGCTCAATAAAGACGTAAGATATCTTCGCACCTAAACAACATGGCATCATCATTGGTCTGCACAGGTTGCAACTTCGATAACTTTCCGTTTACGAACGAGAATGTCGGCGTGAGGATGGTTACTCACTGCCATCAGTGCCACTGTCTGATTGCTACCCAGTGCGCACTCTGTCGTCATCTGCACCCGATTGGAACAACTTACTGTTCTTTGTATGGAGCTAATATCTCAGCCTTTAAGAATAAAGAAGTGCAAGTAGAGAGTCTGTTGGCAGCATTCCTTCATCGCGAAGAAGTCCAGGCTATTGCTAAGCAGGCTCAGAAAAGTTTTAAATATTGGACAAAGAAGTCGTTAATTCTAGCCGTGTTAAGTTTGGTTATCGCATATTTTTACTCTTCGACAATCCCTATCGTAACCTCTGCTATCATCTTATCTCTGGTGCCTCTTTTGTGGCTAGGGTATGAATCTACATCTGAAGAGAGGATCAGACACCTTTGGAATAAGGAAGCCAAAGTGCCAGGAATTACCTTCCCTGTAAATGCAATGAAGGGTACGGTGGGTTATAACGAAAATTGGTACCGCGTAAGAGACTGGATTGTTCTGATGCTTCAGAACGACCTACCAAAGGCCTAACGGCCTTTTTTGTTTATAATCTTTTTGCTATGCTCAAAGGACCATGTCTAAAATAGCAATCAATGGATTTGGACGAATAGGCAGAGCATTTTTTAAACTGGCAATCACAAAGCCAGAACTTGAAATTGTTGCTATCAATGATTTGGGAGACTTAAATGATCTCGCTTATTTATTGCGGCACGATTCAGTTTATGGAAATTACGACAAAGAAGTGTCTGTGAACAACGATAAATTAGTTGTTGATGGCAAAGAGTATCAGTTCTTGCAAGAAAAAGATGCAACTAAATTGCCATGGGGACAACTTGCTGTAGATATTGTTGTTGAATCAACTGGTGTTTTTGAAAGTTACGAAAAAGCAGCAGTCCACAAACAAGCTGGAGCAAAACGCGTTGTTATAACAGCACCTGCAAAAGATGACGATAGTGCAGATGCGCGAACAGTACTCATGGGCGTAAACGAGGAGGTATTAAAAACCTGCTCTATTTCTTCAAATGGTTCTTGTACCACCAACTCTGCTTCGCCAGTAATGCAGATTCTCTCTGAAAAGATTGGTATCAAAAAAGCATTTTTAAATACTACTCATGGCTATACAGCAACCCAATCTCTTGTAGATGGGCCCACCAAAGGGAGCGACTTCCGTCGAGGCCGAGCAGGCGCAATTAATATTGCGCCCTCTACTACTGGTGCCGCGATTGCAGTATCCCGAGCGCTAGAATTGCTCAAAGGAAAATTTGATGGTGTCGCTTTGCGAGTGCCAGTTGCTTCTGGTTCCATTTCGGCCATAACATTTATATCTGACCGACCAACAACAGTTGAAGAGATTAATTCAATATTAAAAGCGGCAGAAAGCGAGCCTCGCTGGCAGGGGATTTTTAAAACCACGACTGACCAGCTTGTTTCGTCGGATATTATTGGCGAGCCCTGCGCTGCTGTGGCTGATTTAACTCTCACAAAAGTCGTAGATGGGGATCTTTGCTGTGTTTATTCTTGGTATGATAATGAATTCGGATATACAAACTCTTTAGTTGAACATGTCCTAAAGGTTTCTCAAACGTTTTAGCAACTACTTAGTTAATAACAGCCAAGGCGATGCTTGGTAAATCAGAAACAGTATTAAAATAAATAGTAAATATAAAAATAATGAAAAAATATAAGGGTTTAATTGTCGGGATATTGGTGGGGGGAGCTATGTATTTTAATGTGCTCCATGTTCAGAACTTAATTGTTAAGTTGCTCTCTCTC
>JAIFWG010000046.1 GCA_019662005.1 Candidatus Parcubacteria bacterium | reverse complement strand
CAAACCCAAAATTAAAAAAATAAAAGCAAAAAGAGCTGCCCCTCAAGAACGGTTTATTTTGAATTTTGCCTTTGAATATTTTAGCGAGCTGCAAAGTTTAATGCTCAAACCCTCTCCTCAAGAGAAGGAGAGAATGACAAATAGAATCTCAAATCTCGGACGAATCCGGCTGGCAGTGATCTCTGGTATTTTTTTAACAGGCGCAGAACCGATTCAAAATTATGATTGTCCGGCCGATCTTTTTATTGTCGGCGATGATATAGATCGCAAAAAACTCCGCGTATTTTTAGCAACTCTGGAGGCAGAAACCGGAACCGAAATTAAATTTACTTTAATGGATAAAGAAGAGTTTGATTATCGATATGGGATGTTTGATCGGTTTGTCAGAGTGCTCTTGGAAGGGCCACACGAAAAGATAATCAATAAAATGGGTCTCTAGGGTTGAGGTATAATTTTTATAAGGGCGGTTAGCTCAGCTGGTAGAGCACGGCATTCACATTGCCGGGGTCACAGGTTCGAGTCCTGTACCACCCACATGCCATCTCTTGAATCTCGATTGGCCCAAATTTTAGAAAAAGATAAGAATTTTAAACTTGCTTTGAATATTGCTAGAAAAGTAAGTTCAGGCAAAATATGGCTAGTTGGCGGAGCGGTATATAAGACTCTTATTGCAGATCTTCAGGGATCAACTCATACAGTAAAGGATTATGATTTTATAGTTGAGCGAGTCGCTAAATCTACTCCTAAAATTCGAGGCTTTCAGTCACTCAAAACTTCTTTCGGTAGTCCTCGCTTTAAAAGTGGGGGACTCTCTTTGGATGTTGTTCCTTTAGGTAACATCATTGCTGTTAAAGAATGGGGATACAAACCTTCTATCCAAAGTTATCTCAAACAAGTTCCTCTTTCTGTTCAATCTGTTGCATATCACATTGATTCCGGCCGCCTACACGGCGCAGGAGCAAAAGATATAAAAGAAGGCACCATCCGAATTCACAATAAAAAATGGCAGCCAGAGTGTGTAATCAGATTTGGTGAAAAATATGATTTAGATTTTGCAGCAAAGAAATTAAACCTCAAACCAGTTAAGTAGACTAGTAAGGTTTAATTGTTATTGGGAAAATCGGCCGTCAGGCCGATTTTTAGTTCTTAGTTATACACATTGCTTAATTGGGGGCTGGTGGGGTATAATACCTAAGAAGTGTAATGAAGTGGATACGGGTGGATAACTTTTAAAATGCTAATTGGAGAATACAAACACATAATAGACGCCAAAAAGCGGCTGGCGGTTCCTTCAAAGCTTCGTAAAGAACTTGGAGAAGGAGCGGTCATCACCCGAGGCTTAGATAACTGTTTGTTTGTGTTTCCCCGCGAGTACTGGAATAAGCTAGCTGAACGGCTTGGCAACATGCCATTGGTGCAGCAAGATTCACGAGCTTTCGCACGATTGCTTTTATCGGGAGCAATGGAAGTTGATTTTGACAGCCTGGGGCGAGTCTTAATTCCGGAGTATTTGAAAACCTATGCTGATTTAAAAAAGACTGCTGTTGTAGCAGGCTTGTACAACCGATTAGAAATCTGGGATGAACAGCGTTGGGAATCTTACAAAGCAAATTTAGAAAAAAATTCTGACAGCATCGCTGAAAAATTGAGAGAGTTGGGAATTTAGGAATTATTGCCGAGCACATAATTTGTTACTGCGACCCAAATGCAAATTATGTGCTGCGCAATATAGCTTAAATCCGACAATGAACGAATCGATACATAAAAGCGTACTTTCCCAAGAAGTCTTGGAATATCTGAATCTCAAACCTGGGATGCAGATTATTGACGCAACGCTCAACGGTGCCGGACATACCCGGATGATTTTAGAGCACATTGGTCCAGACGGACAAGTGCTTGGAATCGAATGGGACAAAGATCTGGCTGCCAAAGCTAGCGCGGAATTAGCTGAATTCGGAAACAGAGTCATCGTGGTTAATGATAGTTATGTAAATATGGCAATCATTGCCAAAGAGCATAACATCCACCCCGATGGCATTTTATTTGATCTTGGCCTTTCCTCCTGGCATTACGAGCAGAGCGGTAGAGGCTTCTCTTTTAAAAGAGATGAGCCTCTCGATATGCGTTTCAATACAGAAACTTCTCTGACTGCAGCACAAATTGTTAATACTTGTTCAGAAGATGAGTTGGTTGCGCTTATCAGGGATTATGGTGAAGAGCAATTTGCCAAGCAAATTGCCTCTGCCATAACAGAAGCCCGGAGAGAGGCGCCAATTACGACTACTGCTCGCCTTGTTCAAATAATAGAAGGAGCAGTACCAGTCTGGTATACCCACCGTCGCATTCACTGCGCCACCAAAACATTTCAGGCATTGAGGGTGATGGTAAACGATGAATTGGGCAACGTCGAAAAAGGCGTTAGGGCCGCAATTGATTTATTAAAACCAGGCGGCCGGGTTGTGGTGATATCGTTCCAAGGCCATGAAGACAAGCTAGTACGTGAATTATTTAAAAAATATAAAGCTGAGGGGATTATAAAAATGCCCAAGTCGGGCACGATCCGACCCAAATGGTCAGAACAAGAAGAAAACCGCAGATCCCGCAGCGCCAAAATGAAAGTTGCAGAGAAAATATAATCGGTAGGGTAGGAATGCCTCTCCGATCGCAAAGTGAAAACTATTTCAAAAAAATTATCATCAAAAAATCTTCCCCAATCAGATCGAACCTCGTACCAGCTTATTAATAGCGGCCTGTTTTCTCTTTGCGGTGCTATGATATTGTGCTATATCGTATGGGCAAATGCTGCCGCAGGCGGCAACTATGCAGTTTCTCAATTACGAGAGCACGTTACCGCATTAACCGAAGTAAATAGCGCATTGAGCAGTGGCAAAATCACCCCCGAAAATCCAAATGAAGTTTTGGAATTTGCTGTGCGACAACAGATGATCCCAGCTCAACATGCCTCTTATATCTTCGAGAATGGCGACGTAGCTTTGAAATAGCTATGAAATTCGACAATCTCCGGATTAATTTTGTACTGGGGCTCGTGCTCCTGATTTCAGGCCTAATTACCTATAGGCTTTTTCTTTTATCTTATGTTCGTCACACAGCATACTCAAAGACCTCTGAAGCTCAACAAGAGAGAGTCAGTAATGTAATGGTTCGGGGAAATATTTATTTTCAAAATCCTCAGCAATCAAGCGACTCTGGCACGACTGCTCTTGCCGCCACAAACAAAAAATTCCCTATAGCATACACAGTTCCGTCATTGGTAACTAATTCCGATGAAATTAGCACCAAGTTAGCGAAAATTCTTGACCTTGATCAAGATCAGCTGCATGCGCTTTTTAAATCAGGATCTACTACTACCAAAATTATTGCTCGTCGCCTTACAGATCAGCAAGCGTCTGATGTTGAAGCCCTAAAATCTAAAGGGGTTGGCATCAAGTACGAAATGGATCGTTCTTATCCCTCTGATAGTCTAGCCGCTAGCGTGCTGGGCTTCTTTGGATTTTCAAGCGAAGGCAAATCCGGTCAATACGGAGTCGAGTCATATTTTAATAACGAATTAACAGGTGTTGGCCAATCAGCTGCCGTTTCGGATCAGCCAGGCGGCCTGCTGGATAAACTCAAAGGCTATCTTTCGCTGGGCACATCAGTAGCAACAGATAAGTTTAAGGTCCAGCGACCAGGCGATGTCGTTCTGACTATAGATAAAAATATTCAAACCTACGCGGAATTAAAACTTGAAGAAGTATTAAAACGCTGGAACGCTGCCGGCGGTACGGTGATTATTCAAGATCCCCAAACCGGAAAAATATTAGCCATGGCTGATCGCCCAACATTTGATCCAAATAAATACAGCAGCTCAAAACCATCAAATTATTTAAACAAAAGCGTGCAAGAAGTGTTTGAGCCAGGATCGTCATTTAAACCAATCACGATGGCTATGGGACTAGATCTAAACAAAGTTACCCCGCAGACCACGTTTACTGATACTGGATTCCTCGAAATTGCTGGCCACACAATCAAAAACTATGACGAAAAGGCTCATGGCACCGTAACGATGTCTCAAATATTGGAAAAATCTCTCAATACCGGTGCAATGTTCGTAGAAAGTTTAGTAGGCGACGAGCATTTCTTAAATTACGCGATCAATTTGGGCTTTGGCCAAAAAACCGGAGTTGATTTGCCAGGCGAAGTTAATGGAGACATTGCTAACCTTTACAGCGGCCGCAAAATTAATTATCTAACCGCTTCGTTTGGACAAGGCATTGCTGTAACGCCGCTTCAGCTCATTAATGCTTATTCAGCAATTGCTAATGGCGGAAAGTTAATGAAACCATATGCAGTTGAAAAGGTTGTCTTTGAGGGGGGCAAAGAAGAGGTTACCAAGCCTGAAGTTGTAGCAATTCCTTTTTCAGAAAAAACATCTCAGAAATTACGAACCATGCTTGTTAGCGTAGTAGATAATGGTTTTGATAAAGCCCGCATAAAAGGTTATGATATTGCCGGTAAGACTGGTACAGCCCAGATACCTGATGGTAAGGGTGGTTATGAAAAAGATATCTTTATTCACGACTTCTTGGGTTTTGCCCCAGCATCAAACCCCAAGTTTGTTATTTTATTAAAAATGGACCGTCCGCAAGGAATTACTTTTGCTGCAGACAGCTTATCGCCCACATTCAAAGAGATCGCCCAGTATTTAATCAATTATTATAATATTCCTCCAACCAGATAATGAGCATCGAAAAACCAAGCAAAAGAGAATCGAGGATATCTAGAAGCATTGGTTTGGATAAGGAAACCGAGAATGCCTCCCC